>JAUZPI010000184.1 GCA_030706015.1 Bacillota bacterium | reverse complement strand
CGTGTTACTCACCCGTCCGCCGCTAATCCACCCCGAAGGGTTTCATCGCTCGACTTGCATGTGTTAAGCACGCCGCCAGCGTTCGTCCTGAGCCAGGATCAAACTCTCAATTTAAAAGTTTAATCTGTACTCAATTAAGTTATCACTTAATTTATTCTCATAAAGAATTGCTGACTTTCATAGTATCTGTTTAATTTTCAAAGACCAAGTTGTTAATTACTCGCCGCCATTCGACAGCTTATATAGCTTAACACGTTCATTTCACCGTGTCAACATCTTTTTTTCTGGTAATTTTTGACCAACTTATCTACTTTTCAACTACCGGAAAAATGACGCTTGTACATAATATCATGCCAGCATATCACTGTCAACATATTTTGTACAGGTAAATTCAACCACTGAAATTACTAAATACCTTATACTAATAATAAAGTATTAATTGGTTGCGGGAGCAGGACTTGAACCTACGACCTTCGGGTTATGAGCCCGACGAGCTACCAGCTGCTCCATCCCGCGTTACATCGCTGACTTATTTGTCCTTCGAGCGACAAGTGATATCTTATCATTAAATATCTGTTTAATCTTATCATTAATTGCTGTTTAGATTAAACAACATCATCATTCGAAAGTATTCTTCGTATTAATAGGTTATTCAGCTATTGATACACACGGATAATTTGTCCTGATATTTTTAAGTGGTGATGAGTGTACAGATTTCATGAAGGGATGCTACCTTTACAATTCTTTCAGCCTATTTTTAAAAAATCAATTCAATAAGACTCTTTAATTCTTTCTTATTATAATTAAATCCACTGCCCAGATTTTGAATAATCTTAAATTGGTAGCCCTTTGCATCGCAATAATCTGATACCGTCCTTACTTGTCTAACTAAATCCTTCCCTTGCTTGTTATGGGCAAAATCTCATATAGGACTTTTTGTAATTGTGATGTAATATATTCTTGAGTATTTAACATAGCCATCTCTCATTATGTTGTTTTTGCTCAAACAATATTTTAGGACTTGGCTATGTTTTTTTCTATACTTTTAATCGGTAAATTTAACATTGGTTAACTTACCCTTTTCACTGTCCGTAGATCAGAGGTAAGAAGTAATAGTTAAAGAACCACTTTATCAGTAACTGTTATATTTTCACTTTTCACTCTTACTTTTACCTCTTACCTTTTCACTTTTGCTTTTTATATTAATTATAGTCTTACAATGGTCCAGCTTACAAAATATTGGGAGTTTGAACCGCAGCCTAAAGGCGAATTCGTACCAGGGTAATATAGCTTCTTTGTAATTGGAGCAAATGTAGTGAAATATCTAAGCTGATTACTTGTATAAGCAATTGTGTCAGCTGCAACTACACCATCACAATGGTCAGCTTCGAAGAAGTCGGCAGCTAAGTTTATGATTTCTCCTGCGGCTGCCCCAACTAGTCCGCCAATAGGTCCTCCCACAATTGAGCCGGCAGCTGCACCTATTGCTGCTCCAGTTTTATCTGCTGCCATTTTGATAGCGCCTTGTACAAGTTTTTCATGTTCACTAGTACTATTATGAGTGTTAGCCACAATATATCCAAAAGAAACAGTATCATAGGGACCTACCTCAACATCAAAACTCAAATTAACTAGATAAATACCATTGCTTTTATGTCCTAAGGGTATTACAGTTTTACCTGTCTCTCTGCCATTTACTAGAGCTACTAGCGAAATAACTACGTTGTCTTCAAGTAAAGATCGTGTATTTCTTATATCTACAGTGTCCATATTAAATCTATATTTTTCTGTGCCTAGTTGATTACCATAAACCGGATTTACAATTGGTCTAATGGGCTGCACAGGCATTATTGGATATTGATAATAATTTTGTCTGTAATTATTATAGAACATTGGACAGCAAAAGCGACTTTCATTATTTGAATTCAATTTTTACGCTCCTTTTTGTGTAAAAATAAAATTACTTACATTGTCACTGTATGTACCTATATATTAAATTGTTAATCACTAAAATAGAATAATACGGCTTTTTTATTGAAAAAATCACCGCTGCAGCAACCAATACTTTATGCACTTACAACACCTTTGAATTTAGCTATTTCATCATAGCTTTTAACTCCAATCATCGTACATACTTTCTGATGAAGAGCTTCTATATTAAGTGAATTAGATTTATCTACCCACTCCATTTTATTTATATCAAAGAAAGCAGTAAAGGAGATTCCGTTGACATATATTCTCTTTAACTCACCCTTTTCCCAATAGCTTATTTTTTTGATTTTTAAATCAGAAGCTATATCTTTATTTTCCGAGTTACCTTCTCCCTTTAACATTTTAGCAAGCTTAATAAATATCTCTCCACAAACCCTAGCATCATCATCAGCCCTATGATGGCTATTCTGTCTTATTTTTAAACTATCTGCTACAAGGTTTAGTTTATGGCTTTGCAAATTGGTTAAAAGAAATCTAGACATTTGGACAGTATCAATAGATGGTTGATTAAATTCTATATCAATAAAGGCTCCATAATGCTGTATAAAACTCAAATCAAATTTAGCATTATGAGCTACTAAAACAAGCTCACCAGCAAAAGTCTTGAATTCAGATAATACTTCCTCAAAACTTGGGCTATCCTCCACATCACTATCGGTTATTCCAGTGAGTTCTGTTGTTCTATAGGGTAGTCTAATTCCTGGATTGATTAAACTATGAAATACATCAATCACTTTTCCATTTTTAATCTTAACCGCTCCTATTTCAATAATTCTGTCTCCATTTTTAGCCGACAAACCTGTAGTTTCTATATCAAATGAAACAAATTCATTATGTTTTTGTATTAGCTCTCGTGTTCTATTTATTTCGCCTAAATTAGGTTTTCTTGAGTACCCCATAGTATTGTCTCCTCTTTCATATTTTAAATAGTTGTTTATTTATACATCTGCTTAGTTTCAAAAACCGATACTGAACATTATAATGCCAGTTAATTATATCATAAATATAGACATAAAAAATAAACGAAGGAATCCCCATTATGTGAAGATTATCCTTCGCTATTATTTATTCTTTTTTTGCTTTCTCCAGTGCCTCTAAAAATACTTCTGTTGGCTGAGCGCCAGATACTGCAAATTTATTATTAAATACAAAGTAAGGAACACCATTGATTTGCAGCTTTGAAGCCTCTTGTTCATCTTTTCTTACCTCCGCTGTATATCGATCCGATTCCAGCACTTCTAACGCTTTATCAATATTAAGACCTGCATCCACTGCAAGATTAGCTAACACCTTGTGATCCGATATATTTTGAGAATCTACAAAATAAGCTTTAAATATTCTTTCTGATAGATCCTTCATTTTGCCTTCAGCTTTTGCGTAATGTGATAATCTGTGAGCATCAAATGTGTTTGTTGGTATCAAATCATCAAAATTATAGTTGAGACCAATAGCTTTAGCCTGCGCCACTAATTGATTATTTGACGCTTTCGCTTGTTCTACTGATATTCCATATTTTTTAGCTATAAGTTCATGAATATTTTCGTCATACTTCTTTTTCGCATGTGTATCAAGTTCAAAGCTTCTAAAAACTAATTCCACTTCTTCCTTATGCTGAAATTTGTCTAAAGCTATTTCAAATCTCCTTTTACCAATATAACAAAATGGGCATACAAAATCAGACCATACTTCTATCTTCATTTTCTTTTCCTCCTCAACTATCAGTTCTATAATCAGTTTGCCAAAATTCATTATTAAAAATGGGGCTGTCGCACTAAAAATTAGTGCGGCAGCTTTTTTGCCTAAAAAAATAAATCTCCCACTCGGAAGAGTGAAAGATTTATAGTAAAATTAATATATGGCAAAATACATTAATTTACACAAAAATTATACTTCAAAT
>JAUZPI010000183.1 GCA_030706015.1 Bacillota bacterium | reverse complement strand
TTAGAGGAAAAACTGTTGAAGAAATATTAGGTTAGGAGGAATTAACATGGCTAAGCTTACAATAACACTACAAAAGAGCTTAATTGGTAGAAAAAAAGACCACATAGCTACTGTTAATGCTCTTGGCCTTAAGAAAATAGGTCGTACAGTTGAACAAGAAGATACTCCTCAAATAAGAGGTATGATAAAAAAAGTAGAATATCTTTTAAAAGTTGAAGAGAAGTAAAAGAGGAGGTGTAGAGATGAAACTTCATGAGTTAAAACCAGCAGTTGGTTCAAAAAAAGCACCTAAGAGAGTTGGTAGAGGTACTGGCTCAGGTCTTGGAAGAAATTCCGGTAAAGGTGAAAAAGGTCAAAGCTCAAGATCAGGTGGTGGCGTAAGACCAGGATTTGAAGGCGGTCAAATGCCATTATACAGAAGAATTCCTAAGAGAGGATTCACTAATATATTTGCTAAAGAAATAGTAGCAATTAATTTAGATAGATTAAATGTTTTTGAAGATGGAACAGAAGTTACACCTGAATTACTACTTGAAAAAGGTATAATCGGAAAAGTTAAGGATGGAGTTAAGATTTTAGGTAACGGAGATATTACAAAAAACTTAACTGTAAAAGCTCATAAATTTTCAAAAACTGCAGCTGATAAAATTGTTGCAGCTGGAGGTAAAGTAGAGGTGCTTTAATATGTTATCAACCTTACGTAATGCCTGGAAAGTTCCTGAATTAAGAAGGAGAATAATATTTACATTAGTTATGGTAGCAATTTTCAGGATGGGAAACTTCATTCCTGTTCCTGGAGTTGATACTAAGAAACTAATAGCCCTTTCATCACAGTCAGGTTCACTATTTGGATTATATGATATCATGTCTGGTGGAGCTTTTAGCAAATTTACTATTTTTGCATTAGGAGTAATTCCATATATTAATGCATCAATCATAATGCAGCTATTAACAATAGCTATTCCTCCATTAGAGCAGCTTCAAAAGGAAGGCGAAATTGGAAGGAAGAAAATTCAGCAGTATACACGTTATGCTGCAGTATTATTTGGTGTATTAGGATCTTTTACGACATATGCTATTATATTAAAAGCTAATGCTTTAACAGATAATTCAAAGTTAACTATATTTTTGATGTTTTTATCACTAACTACAGGATCGACTTTCTTAATGTGGTTAGGAGAAAAAATTACAGTTAGAGGTATCGGTAATGGTGTATCATTATTGATTTTCGTTAATATAGTTTCAAGGTTCCCGAATTCTGCTATGCAAGTCATTACAATGTTCAAAAGTGGTAATATAACTCCAGTTGCGCTTGTAGGATTTATAGTAACTGTTGTAGCATTGTTTGTTGCAGTTGTTACTGTTTATTTAGCAGAAAGAAGAATACCAATCCAATATGCAGGTAAGACTGTTGGGGGAAAAGTATATAAAGGACAATCAAGTCATATACCAATCAATATAAATTCAACTGGAATTATAGCAATTATATTTGCTATGGCATTTATGCAATTTCCAACAACTATAGGACAGTTCTTCCCTCAATCTAAGATATACAAGTTTATGGCAGGAAGTTCATATAGCCCATTTAGAACTGATACATGGGCATATGCTGTACTATATTTTGTATTGATAATATTCTTTACTTGGTTCTATGCACAAGTTACATTTAAGCCTGATGAAATGGCTGAAAACATTCATAAGTCCTCCGGTTTTATCCCAGGAATTAGACCTGGTGAGCAAACTGCAAGACATATTGAGAGAGTACTTGCGAGAGTTTCTGTTTTAGGTGGAACTTTTGCTGCAATTATTGCTGTAACTCCTAATATTGTTCAAGGCCATACACAGTTCAAAGACATTTACTTTGCAGGTACAGGATTACTAATCCTAGTTGGAGTTGCCCTTGATACTCTAAGACAAATTGAATCACAATTAGTTATGAGACATTATCAAGGTTTCTTAAGTGAATAATAGTTTTTGGAGATGGTTATAATGAAGATTATATTGTTAGGTCCCCCAGGTGCTGGAAAAGGGACACAGGCTAAAATGATAAGCAGCAAATATTCTATACCTCATATATCTACTGGTGATATTTTTAGAAAGAACATTTCTGAAAAAACTCCACTAGGTATTAAGGCAAAAGAATATATGGATAAAGGGTTATTAGTACCAGATGAACTAACCATAGATTTGGTTAATGATAGAGTGAAACATGATGATTGTAAACAAGGATTTTTACTAGATGGTTTTCCAAGAACTGTTAAGCAGGCAGAAGCCTTAGATCTTTTCCTTGAAGAGAATCATGAGAAGCTGGATACTGCCTTACTTATAGAAGTTCCAAAAGATAGCATTCTTGAAAGAATGACCGGTAGAAGAGTTTGTCCTGTATGTGGTGCAAGTTTCCATGTCAAATTTAATCCTCCTAAAGTAGAAGGAAAATGCGATTTGTGTGGAAATGACATCATTCAAAGAAAAGATGATAGCGAAGATACAGTAAGAGAAAGACTAGATGTTTATGAAAAGCAAACACAACCCTTGGCTGAGTACTACAGGTCAAAAAATACTTTAAGAGTTGTTGATGGTTCGAAGGATATCAATGTTGTATTCGACGATATAAGCAATATCTTAGGGAGAGATTAATACATGATAAATATTAAAACCGATATTGAAATTGAGTATATGAGAAAAGCGGGAAAAGTTGTTGAAGAGACACTTTTGAGACTTGAAGAAGTAATAAAACCTGGTATAACGACTGCAGAATTAGATAAAATAGCTGATGAATTCATAAGAAAACAAAATGCAATCCCTTCATTTAAGGGGTATTGCGGTTTCCCGGCGTCTATCTGTACTTCTATTAATAAGGAAGTAGTACATGGCATACCTTCGAAAGATATAGTTCTACAAGAAGGAGATATAATCAGTGTTGATTGTGGAGCTATATTAAACGGTTATCAAGGGGATGCAGCTAGAACTTTTCCAGTGGGAAAAGTTTCTGATGTGGCAGACAAATTGATCAAAATTACCCAAGAAAGCTTTTTCAAGGGTGTTGAGAAGGCCATTGTAGGAGGTAGACTTACTGATATTTCTGCGGCTATACAGCAGCATGTTGAGAGCAATGGATTTTCTGTTGTTAGAGATTATGTTGGGCATGGAATTGGTAAGGAAATGCACGAAGACCCAGAAGTGCCTAACTTCGGGAGAGCTGGAAGAGGTGCCAAATTAGCACATGGTATGGTTTTAGCTATTGAACCTATGGTTAATGTTGGAGCTTTCTATGTTAGAACTTTATCAGATAAATGGACTGTTGTAACAGAAGATGGAAGTTTATCAGCTCATTATGAAAACACAGTTGCCATTTTAAATAATGGACCAGAAATACTAACTTTAAGCTAATAGAGGTGAATGTATTGGATAATAGTAACCTTAGTAGGGTTGTACTCTCTAAGGCTGGCAGAGATGCTAAGAAATATTTAATCATTGTAGGAATAAAAAACGATGATTATGTTTATATTTCTGATGGAAGGCTTAGGAGAACAGAAAGTCCTAAATTAAAGAAAATTAAGCATTTAGAGCTTACGGATATGTATTCGGAAGAAATCAAAAATATCTTAATTTCAGGTGATAAAGTTAGTAATATTAAAATATTAAAATTTCTGCAGTCAATAACCCATAATAAGGAGGTTTGATTACTCTATGTCAAAAGACGATGTTATAGAAATGCAAGGTACTGTTTTAGAATCTCTGCCTAATGCAATGTTTGAAGTTGAACTGGAAAGCGGACAAAAGATATTAGCACATATTTCAGGTAAACTACGAATGAATTTTATCAGAATTTTACCTGGTGATAAAGTTACTGTGGAACTTTCTCCATATGATTTGACACGTGGAAGAATAACTTGGAGAGCAAAGTAAGATAAGGAGGATTAGCGATGAAAGTAAGACCATCAGTTAAGCC
>JAUZPI010000182.1 GCA_030706015.1 Bacillota bacterium | reverse complement strand
GTAACATTAAAGCCTGTCATCTTTGTTTCGGTATACTCTTGGTAATCATTATTTTTCTTTTGCCATAGCCTATAGAAGCTGTCGGTATCATTCATCGTTATCTCATACAATTGAGGACTTCCTACAAAGCCATCACATATAAGGCTGCGGACACCACTCTGACTATAATATCCCATAGGGCTTTTCTCAGAATAAGCTGTACTAAAAATAACATGCCCAACCTGTATGTACTCTGTTTTATTCGTCAATGGATTGATCTTTCTTAGCATCTGCTCAGTCATATTGTAATGATCCCTATCAGGATGGGTAAATATTATGGCATAAATCCCTCCCCCATTTGTCCAGGCAAGCAGCTGCTGTCTTGCGGCCTCATACTCAGTAGTGTCCAGATTCCCACTACTTCCGCAGTCTATCATTATCACCTTTCCATCTGGGCATCTTACAATACAGCAATCCCCTTGACCCATATCCACAAAGATCATTTCAAGATCTTCAAACTGCTGCTTTTTTTTCATTCTAGGCATTATATCTCTCCTCTCTTAAGGCCATATTCCATTTAATTAAGCCTAATATTATCTTTGTAATCTAGTGTATATAGTTTTTTTAGTTCAAGCTGATATACAATTTCTAGCTTTATAATTATGTTTTTCTAGCCTCTTTAGTATTATTGGGAAATCAAAAATTTTCAGTGATAAGAAAAATGATCTGTGATAGTTTTATGAATTGCGTCTATTTACATATGTATAACTGATATGTAAATCCATTCCATGTTAATTACATCTTACCACAATATACTAACTGCCACCAAAGATAAATAGGATTAATATTGGCGAATTATCAGTTTTATACCTGCATTATTGGAATAAATGTCTAATTTTCTTGAAATTTCGTATTAATATGATAATTTGTTTTCTTCAACCTCATATCATTGTGTAGTTTGTTTTTTACTGAAGATTTATCAAGAACTGATAAGAATACCAACCTTGGCTTGTATATAGCAAAAGCTTTAATGGAACAGCTTGGTCACTAGGTAGAGGCCGTGTTGATGGAAGGAATGATACAAAAATAATAAAAAGTCATTTAATAAGGTTGCTGTAATTACAGGGGGAGACAGCGGCATCGGCAGAGCTATAGCATACGCTTTTGCCAAGGAAGGTGCAGACATTGCTATTGTCTATTTAAATGAGCATGCTGATGCTTGGGAAACAAAGAACAGAATAGAACAATTGAAATATACCTTTCGAGTAAATGTATTTTCTTATTTTTATTTAACTAAGGCGTCATTACCTTTTATGCAGCCCGGCAGTTCTATTATTAATACCTCTTCCATAGCAGCCTTTTCAGTATTTTTAGTTATTCCAATAGATATATTAACAATAATCAGCATAGATATTAAAATTATATTAAGTATAGCTATCGGTTATGAAATTCCATGTTTAACACCTTATTCTTACATGCATTTATACATTCACCACATTTAATACACTCGTTCATATCCCACTTATTGTTTTTCACCATCTCTTCTACATCAAGACCCATTAGACAGCTTTTCGTGCAGCTCTTACAATGAGTACATTTTTCACTTTTATATGCTATTTTAAAAGAAGGTAATTTAAGAAAACTTCCTATTTTGATTCCTAGATAATTAAATATATACATTGGGCAGATATATCGGCACCAAGTTCTTTTACCTAATACTAATGTTATTAAAATAATAGGTATGGTTATCATATAATACCTAACTAAGTCACGAAAGCTAGATACTGAAACTTTAGTATCTACCATATGATAAAACAATGATGTTTCTTGGAAACCCTTCACTATTAGCGGTGCACATATTAAAGCTAAAAAAATACCACCTGTTAACCATTTTAAATTAGGTAATTTACGCTTTAACCTAGTAGTATCGGGAATTAATTCTTGCAATGCACCGAATGGGCATATATAGCTGCACCATATACCTCCAAATAATATTGCGATTAAAAACATTAAGCCATAAATAATATGCATAATCGTAAATGTTCTTTCAAAACTTCCCTGTACTATTAAAACTGGTGCAAAATAATTTAATGTAATTGGTAACAAGATAAAAGATAAAAAGCTAATTTTCTTCCTTAAATTCATATGAGTACCTCACTTATATCTTATTTTTTTTATGCTGCAAGCACGTGCCTTTATAATTATTAAAGCATCGAAAAAAACAACTTACTATAGGGAGAAGCCCCTTAATTTTTGAAAAAATAAGGATAGGGAATCTTCCCTATCCTTATTAGAAGCCGAGTTTCACATTGGTATGCCATACTTTACACCTTGATCATTGTTCTCTGCTCTATTATTTTTGTACTTAAGTTATTGAATTCTAAATTTTCCTTCTTTATACTAATATCATAAACAAGCTAAATCTTTTACCAAAGTAAGAAGTAAGAAAGGTTGTCTCCTTATGAAAGATATTTATTTACTATTTTGTATTATTTCATTATTCGCAGGTGTATCATCTATTTCAATTTCGTGTTTTATATACAATAGTAATAAAAAGAAAGCACTAAAGCTTTTTACAGCATTAAATATTTCTTTTTTTGCTATTCAAAGTGCAATAACGTTAAGATTATACTCAGAATATGCACTTCAAGTAAGTTCATTTATAATATTTTTACATAAATTCTTAGACCTTATTGGCACATCCTCTAGCACCTTAATAGGGCTGTTTTTTATAAATTTTCTATTCGGCATAAAGGTAACAGACTTAAAAAAGAAAGCATTTATTTTAATTTTTATATTACAATTTGCAGGAATAGCTATATATTATTTATTTGCTGCACACTATGTTTTTGCTTTTATAGTACGAGCTTCTATTGCTGCAGTAATTGTTTATGAGCTATTTATTGGTGTAAAAAACTATCAATATGTTTCAAATGAAGACTTAAAACATTCTATAAAATCCTTTATCGCTATAACCTTAATTTTTCTGCCTTTTATAGTATTTGAATCATATAAACCATATATTAAAATTACGAAAAATATAGAACTGTTTAAAATATTAGCACTTCCTTCTTATTTTTTAACAATTAACATCTTTAGTCTTATATTTGTTTTAAAATATTTTAATACTCCATCATTTATAGATAATAATAAACTTACATCCTACTTTAAACAAAAATATGATATTACTGAAAAACAAAGCGAGGTTATAGAACTTATCCTTGAGGGAGTAACCTATAAACAAATCGCTGAAAAACTTTTTATATCACCTAAAACTGTTGATAATCATATACAAAGTATTTATAAAAAATTAAATGTTAATAGTAAAATGCAATTATCACATTTAATTCGTTCAAATGAAAAATGAGGTGACTATCTTACTTTCAATCCTCAAACATTGGTTCAATATACTCTTTAATAAGTTTTATTCTATCCTTGGCACGTGGCATATAAAGAGAAGCAATAGAAACTACCATTTTCTTCTTTGCATTAACATAAATCACGTTTCCTCCATCTCCCAAGGCTGCATAGATATGTCTGGGCAAACCCTTAATATGTATATGCAAAAGTGAAGAAGTAAGAAGGAAGAGTGAAAAGATAAAAGTGAAGAGTGAAGGGGTAAAAGTGACATTAGCCATTCTACCCCTTCTAGACCGCTATGAAATTGTACTACACATAAACCATGAATATTTCTTTTCCGCTGAAAATAACTTTTTCTTCTTTATATTCCTTATTTTTATTGAAGTTATATATAATAAGGTATCCTTTATTTAATCACTAAACATCCAGGTACTGTGAAAGCTGTGCTATGCCTTTATTATGATATTGATTTCCATGCCATATTGCTCTTTAATAAACTGTTGAAACTTTAATAGTACTTTCTTTAAATCTAATTCATTTTTATCCGTTATAAAATTATCTCTAAAATTATATCTCTTAATTAATTCATTCTCTCTTATAGTTTTCACTGTCATATGATTATATAGATATAACTCAAATATC
>JAUZPI010000181.1 GCA_030706015.1 Bacillota bacterium | reverse complement strand
CTTATAAATATGCCCTTGGAAAGTCTTAAATTTGCTGCTTTTTTATATAGCTCAATTGACTCTGTAATTCTCTGTGTGAAATAATCTATTATATCAGCACGTGTTATTTGATTTAAAATTAAAGTATAATTATGCATCCCTACCCTAGCTAAATAGGATAAGTATGCAAGATAAAATCCGTCTGTAAATAATCTTGGAGCATTTATATTAACATCTTTGTCTGTAAAGCCATTAGGAACTGGCAGCCCATCTTCATTAAAGATATTAGTTATTATCGGTATGTGCTGTGTGGATAAATCCAAGGTTTCCTGTAGAAGCTGACGAGTTTCAGTATCCTCTACTCTATTAAGAAAATATGAGAAAACGCTTTTTGATAAGGTTTCATTTATATAGCAGCTCCATAATCCATATATTTCTGATGATATCAGCGGTATTTTTTTTATGCTCTCCATCTTATACTCTCCCTTTAAGCTTTAAGTAATTGTATTTCATAACCTTGCTAGATTTTCATGATTAATTGCCTGAGGCGGCTGTTCCATCCATCTATTTCTAATCATAATATCCGTACCCTTATTAGTATACCTTCCATCAGCGCCCAAGTACTTCATATATAACATCTCTAAGTCCACCCTTCCATTATCTATCATTGCCATTCCTTCGTTACTTAAATTTGATGAGGATATCATAAGTACATGTGCCAGCATTAGCCTTTCTGAGAACGGAGGTTCATTAGAATCCGTCACATAGGAATCAGAGGGACATGGTATTGGTATGCCTTCCTCTATGAAAATAGATCTCAATTCGTTAATTTTATCTGATGCTATATCTACACCTTCAAAAAAATATTTAGATACTTGCTTTTCTTTCGACACCTGACCATAGGCTGTCATTGTCGCTCTGCTTACAACATTTGAAAAAATCAAAGAAAACATATGTGTAATTTCTCTTAAAATTAAAGATCGCTTTTCTCTAAAAAGATCGAAGATAAAATCATTATTCTTAATGTATTGAACCTGTTTAGGTATTTCTACCCAAGGTGCTTTAATAAATATACCCTTTGATAATCTTAAATTTGCTGCTTTTTTGTAAAGCTCCATAGCTTCTGTAATCCTCTGAGTAAAATAGTCCATTACATCCGCACGTGCAATATTATTTATAATTGAGGTATAATTGTGCATTTCTACTCTGGATATATAGGATAAGTAAGCTAAATAATAGGCATCAGTAAATAATCTAGGGGCATTTATATTAACATCTTTGTCCGTAAAACCATCTGGTAAAGGCACTCCTGCTTCATTTAAAAAACTTGCTGCTTGCTGCAGATGCTGTGTTGTTTTATCAAAGGTTTCTTGTAAAATCTGACGAGTTTCAGTATCCTCTACTCTATTTAGAAAATGGGAATAAATGCATTTTGTTAAAGAATTATTCTTATAGGAATTCCACAATCCTGATATTTCAGATGAAATAAAGGGCAATTTCTTAACGTCCATCATTGACCTCTCCTCCGCAATAGTTAATTCCTATTTATATTTCCCATGGTAGTAATTTTTATTAGTTTACCACGTTGATCCCCCTAAAATTCAATAGGGTACTCGTAATCATAAGACAAACATGATTATGTACGTATATAACTGTAAAAATTCATTATTTATTTATATATTTTTATATCTATAGATTAACTGTTGTTAGCCTCCTAAATCTTATTCCAAACCCTTGGTAATTCTTCTTTATCTGCTTTATAAGTATTACTATTGTCATATTTATCTTGTCTATATGCACAAGAGCATGGCTTTCCAGCATCTCATCCTTCACCCTTGTAAATTGAATTTTCCCCTTAGCTCTAGGCAGTAAATATAAGTTACTATAATTAAAGAAAATGACTTCGACAACATAGGGAACGGAACTCAAACATTATCTAACATACACAAATAGTTTAAATGCTGGGTTCTGCCTGGCATTTTTTATTATAATAAAAAAACTAACCATTATAGAAATAGTTGTATATAACCTCTCAGTATATGGTATAATTTCTATGCATTAGTTGAAAATTGTAAAAATTATGGTGTTGGGGTGGTTTATCCGATGACTATAGCTTTTATTTTACAAAAGACCGTTTTGGAATGAGTTATTGGGTTCCTCATGCAGCCGGTGATTATGCAAATATAGAAATAAAATACAAGGACATAAGTGATAATATAAAACCAGAGAATCCTGTTTGGAAAAACTTTATAACCAATATACCAGCAAATACTGCAACTACAAAATCTAGTTTAGGAAATATAAAAGATATAAGAGGCTTCACTCCTTTTGAAAATCAGTCCTTTATGGTGAATTTAAATTCATGGGGAGAAGTTAGATTTGTATCCGGTAAAATTACAACTAGCAGCTTTTTGCCTGTAGTAATTTATTTAACCAATAAAGCTGGAGATATTCTTTATGATTTCAATAATGGGGCTGATGCACCTTTTCCCTCTGATGGAAAAATTGAAGCTGTTTCATTCCAAGATGTGAATAAGGATGGACTAAAGGATATAATCATTATTACTACTAATGCTCATGGAAAAACAAGTGCTGCAGTCTATTTACAAAATTCTGATGGGTCATTCGCTACTAACTTTAAACTAAACCAAGAAATAAATGATTCCGGTAATAATAAAGATATACAAACAGTAAAGAACTACCTTTCTCAAAAATTCTAACAGGATAAAATTCATATGAGGGGGATTACAATTGAAAAAAGCTATTAATTATTTGATTAATTTGGTTATATACTTTCTCATTTTTTTTGTTTTATGTGTTATTTTAAAACATCTCGGCTTTTTTTCTAATATATCTATATTACCTTTTGCTATTGGTTCAACAATTGGAAGTGCCATATATAGAGGAGTTGTTCTGCTTAAAGATAATAACTGGAAAAGCTTTAGTTGCTGCTGCGCTGGATGCTTTAAGAAAAGAAGAAATAAATAAAGCTGCTGTAGTTGCTTTTTCTTCAAATGATCTAGGAAATGTATTTTGGCAATCAATTGACTTTGAAAAACGGGATGATTTAATTTACAGAAATTTAAGCATTAACGAAAAAAACATATAAATAGGCAAGAAAATCCGTTATGGCAAACTTTATAAAATGAATTGTTTGCCATAACATTATTTCATGTTAACAATACCTAACCTGCCCTGCACATGACCTTTCTTCCTTCAAAAGCCATACCTATTTGTAAAATATCCTTGATTCCTCTATCTAGTAGTTCCTGTTTGTAATTCTTTTCTTCTATCTGTTTTAAGGCCTCTGACACTGCCATTTCTAAGTCTTCATTATCGTATTCATCTACTTTTTTAAACTCTATAATTATTCCCTTTTTAGTTGTGTCTTTAGGAATAATCATAACATCGTATCTGCCATAGCCGCTTTCCTTATTAGATTTAACCTCATATTCATTATTTAAAGCTATTAACATTCCTAATACAAATGCATGATATACCTTTTCTGGTTCGTTACCTCCTGCATCAAAGTAACTTACTGATTTTAATACGAATTCCTTGAATATTTTATCAAAGGTCTTTATGTCACCATTTACAAGACTTCTTAGCATTATTTGAAATTTATCATTATTAATATTATCGCTAAACCAGCTTAATATTATTTTTTCATACAAATACTCTACTTCCAAGTTAGGTATTCTCAAATTACAATACAGCCTTTTATTGAGGAATTCTCTCTTTACTAGTTTTAAATAACCACTAAAAAGCAAGAAACTCCAAACACCTTCTGTATCTTTATCTATCTCTTCCATGGATATATCTTCATTGATTTGTTTTACTATTTCATTGCCTTTTATTAAATCCTCTAACTCTTTTTTTTAATATTCTCCGCCTTTTGTTATAAGCATCTTTACCAAATCATTGCTGCTGGTGTTTACCCAATAGGGCTGCAGATGTTCGGAACCATTATCTACACAATTTAATATGGACCAAGGATTATAAATGATGTTTTCTCCAAATACATAACCATTGTACCACTTCTTTATATCTTCTAATTCAAATTCTATTCCAAAATCTTTAAGTATATTTATTACTTCCTTCTCTAAAAAGCCAAACAT
>JAUZPI010000180.1 GCA_030706015.1 Bacillota bacterium | reverse complement strand
GTTAGGTATCCCAGAAGTATGAGTTAGAAGATGATGAATTGTAATTCCATGACCCTTGTAGAAGTCTGGAATATAATCTTCAATATTCTGTTGTGTTGAAAGCATACCTTTTTCTGATAACTGCATAATACATAATGCAGTTATTGGCTTTGTCATAGAGCCAATCATGAATTTTGTTTGAGATGTATTTTTTATTCCTTTTTCCTTATCTGAATATCCATATGATTCATTAAATATAATTTCATTATTTTTTGATACCAATACACTTCCACTAAATTTTTTTTGCTTTTTAAAGTATTCATTTAAATTAATATTCATCATTGACATCCTCCAATAACTTGTCCATATTTCATATAATCACTATTAACCATTTCGCTTTATATTTACTATTGTGACTGTACTTAATCATATAACAGAATAGTGTAATTATTCAAACATTTACCATGGTTATATATAAATTGCTTCCCTAATTTTAAAATCTTTTAGTTTGCTATGAAAAGCATTTATATGCTGTATATGGTATATGCCTTCCTTATGCTTCCCACGTTTATGAGGGTGGTGAACGTGTAAAGTCAGTAAATGTCTTTCTGCATGACTTACAGATATATCTTTGTTTGCCATTGAACTTGCCATTTCTTGATACTTCCTCATGCCCACAGTGAGGGCAGACTTTCCCCTTGGAAAATCGGTTCTCTCTAACCTCGTTAGTAACTTCGGTAGCAAAAGAACCTAATACAATAACTTCTTCAAGATAGTTTAATATTTCTTCCTGTCCTGTTGTTCCTAAAGCCTCTAAATCCTTCTTTACTGACGCTATACTTGGCATAATTGGAGGAATCAAAAATCATACATAGAATTATATAATTATTACCAGTAGAGAACCGTAATATTAGTATGATTTACGAAAGAGAGTGATACCAATGAAAATAAATATTATACTAAGAGATTTAGCCAGTTATCATCCACAGGATATACTTCATAACAATTTTTTCATCCAACATTTTAGCAGTATGGATAAGGATATAACCAGCTTATTAAAAACTTTAGGTAAAGAAAAAAATATATAGATATGATAGTATTTTCCTCTGGTACAGCTGAATATGTATCACCAGCTACTGCACTTATTATACACAAAGAGATTCAAGGAAAAAATGAATGTATTGCCTATGATATGAATGCAAGCAATGGCTTTTCAAGCACTGTAGATACTATTGAAAAACTGCTGCGTGATAGTGGATTAACAACCAAGGATATTACACTGTATTGTTTTTCACAACTCTCAAAAGGAAACACTGAAAAAATTTGCGAAGGACTAAATGAAGATTTTAATAAATTTTATTTCATTGGCAATGAGTATGGCTACACAGGCACCAGCAGCCCCTTAATTGTACTGGAAAAAGCTATAAAAAATGGCAGACTTCAAAGAGGACATTATTTAATGTTTTGGTCTTTAGGAGCAGGAAGTACAGCATGTACGATGTTATATAAATTTTAAAAATTATTTTATTAGATAGCTATAAACTGACGCTTACTTTAAAAAGACACACCTTGCTTATTGGTGTGTCTTCATTAATATCAATGATTACATATTATTAACATTCCTTGAAAATCGCCATATTTTCCGTACATACTCTACTTATTGTTTGTTTCAAAAATCTTTAGTATTTCTGTTCCATACTTGTCTACCTTTTTCTCACCAAAGCCCTTTACCTGCAGAAGTTCCTCTTTGACTTTCGGCCTTTTTTCTATTAACCCTTCCATTTCTATATTGTTAAATATAAGGTATGGTTTAATATTTTCTTTCCTTGAAGTTTCTAATCTAAATTTCTTTAATTGTTCTCTTAAATAATCCTCTTCTGAACTTTCATATTTAACATCCTTACAAATTACATTCTCATTAGGGGTCTTATCTAGCTGCTTTTCTTCCGATACTGTTTCTGCTGTCAATTCTTCCTTATCTGCTGCCAGTTCAGTTATAGCTTCTGTTTCCAACAATCTATATTTTGCTAAATAGTCATAGGTTATTGGTTTGTGGTTGTTCTTGAAATACTCTGCAACCTGGAAAACTATATTCTCTTGTAGGGTATAGTCTATTTCATTTATCCAATCAATTAAAGTTGAAGCTAAGTTTTCTGCTCGAATTATCTGCTCCTGAATTTCTTTTGGCGCATAGGCTTTTCTTAGAATAGTTTTAGGGTTTGCCAATACAATTAAAGATTTTACTGGCATATTGTTTATATTAAATTTTTCTTTCAATATCTTCTTCACCAAATTTAGGTGTTTCCTATTCTGTTCTACAGGACTATACATTCCTGTTTTTGTCTCATTTCCAAGCTTGTTCTTAAAAACTCTTATAAAGCTTCCGTCTTTATATATATCAATATTGCCCTGCAATTGCTTTGTTTCTAAAATACAAATATATTGCTTAGTCAGTAGAATAAAGTCTATTTGTGCGCTTAATCCTTCATACTCCAACCTAATATCATGAAGACATAGTAAAGGCACATTGGCATTTTGCAGTTCGAAATTTACATTCTGCTCTCCAATCATCCCCTGCTTTAAATATGCTATATCTCTGCTAATTCTCTCTTTCTTTTCAGCATCATTGAGCGTCCCTAGAATTTGTTCTAAATCCTTAAGCTGTTGATTTTCCTTACTAAATTCCTTTATAAAAGTTGGTCCATTAATAGACTCCATTTTCTTTGATCCAAAAATTGCTTTTCCTATTAAATCAAATAATCCCATACATGTCCTCCATCTTCTTAAGTTATACGATACTTTGTAAAACTCAAACTATATAAAATCTACAATTACTGTTTATTCATATTTTAACATATACCCCCTTTACTAGTAAATTTCAAAAAAACTTTCATCGGTTAATATGCTGTAAAGCAATAGCTTATTTCCTTGTTAGTTCAAAATATGTAAATTTACATATATCGACATATTTCAATAAATTATTTATAATATTATTGCAAAGAATAGGGGGAAATATATGGAATGCAGCATTATAATAATTGAAACCAATATACGAACTTATATTAATACTCTTAAGATAGAAAGAAATCTTACTGATAAGTCTACTAAGGCATACTATTCAGATTTATCAAGTTTTTTGCTTTGGTTAAAAGAAAATAACGTTAATACAGTTGATATTAACACTATAAATTCTTACATAAATTGGCTGCAAAATTCAAAACAAATGAAAGACACTTCTATTAAAAGGAAGTATGTAACTCTAAAATCGTTTTTTAAATATTTGATAAATAAAAAAATTATAGATAACTCACCTTTTGAGAATATGAGAATTTCCTTTAAAACTACTAAAAGACTGCCAAAGACATTATCATCCCAGGATATAATGAAACTTTTAAGGGCTTCTATGGAAGAATTAAAAGATATGCGAACAGAGTTTAGAAAAACAATTTGTATCCGAAACTCAGCAATCATTGAATTACTATACTGTGTAGGTATTAGAATTGGTGAGCTTGTTAATATTGAATTAAAAGACCTTGATATAGAAGAACAAACTCTTTTGATACATGGTAAGGGAAGGAAAGATAGACTATTATACATATCAAGTGAGGATGTTATTGAAATACTTAAAACCTGGCTTTTTCACCGAGAAAGTTTAAACCCTAATTGTGAAGCTCTTTTCATAAATAAGTACGGTGATAAGTTATCTATATATTCAATTGAGGATATATATGAAAAATATAGACAGTTAGCGGGACTTGATGCCAAGTCTACTCCACATTATCTGAGGCATACATTTGCAACACAGCTATTAAATAATGGAGCTGATATAAGAGCTGTTCAAGAAATATTAGGACATTCAAGTATTACCACCACCCAAATTTATACAGAAGTTTCAACTGAAAGAAAGAAACAAGTTTTATTAAAATTTAATGCTAGAAACCTTTTGAAGATTTGATTGCTTTTTACTATAAAACGTCCAAATAACTATAAATTATTTGGAGGTCTTTACATGAGATTAAATATAAATAGCCTAACTAAAGAATTTTATGATGATCACAAAAATGTTTGGCCTGAAAACAGCAAGTGGTATAACTATACCACTAAGTATATATCAGATT
>JAUZPI010000018.1 GCA_030706015.1 Bacillota bacterium | reverse complement strand
CGTATCTACTCTTGTGGTAAACACATTAAAGGTTGTATCAGAATTTTCAACTTTGAAAGTAACTTCTGCTCCCTTTGATTTTCCTATCCAATGTTTTTGCATAGATTTTGTTTTTTCAGGCCAATCTAAATCATCAAGTTTTTCTAATAGCTCATCAGCATAATCAGTTATCTTTAAGAACCATTGAGTTAAGTCCTTTTTAGTTACTTCTGTTCCGCATCTTTCACAGCTGCCTTCTACAACTTGTTCGTTTGCTAAAACTGTATTACAGCTAGGGCACCAATTAACGGGAGCCTTCTTTCTATATGCAAGTCCTTTTTCGTATAGTTTTAAAAATACCCATTGAGTCCATTTGTAGTAATCAGGAAGACATGTAACTACTTCATTGTCCCAGTTGAACATAGCTCCCATAGCTCTTAGTTGTTTTTCCATGGTTTCTATGTTTTTAAGTGTGGAATCCTTAGGATGGATTCCTGTTTTTATTGCGTAGTTTTCTGCTGGCAGTCCGAAGGCATCAAAACCCATTGGTTGGAATATATTATAGCCCTTCATTCTTTTGAATCTAGCCCATGAATCTACAGGACCATAATTAAACCAGTGGCCAGCATGAAGTTTTGCTCCAGATGGGTAAGAGAACATCTCAAGAACATATAGTTTTTCTTTATCGCTATTCTCATCAAACTTGTAAAGGTTAGTTTCTTCCCATTTACTTTGCCATTTTTCATCTACTTTTGTACTGTAATTTCCCATTACCTAAACCTCCATAATATTTAAATAGATAGTTTTACATAATAAAAAATCTTTCATCTCAAAAAAGAGACGAAAGATATAATTCCGCGGTACCACTCTAATTAGGCATACAGCCTCACTTTAAGAATGTAACGGTTCCAACCGTATTTGCTTTTGGCAAATAAGCTCACAAGCGAGTTCATATTCTATCACCACTGTTTTGCACCAAGCAACAGCTCTCTAAAGATGAATCAAATATTACTACTCTTGTTCAAAGCAGTATTATATTAAGCAAAGGTAATTATACCTTTTAGTATATAATTATAATGTTAGTAGAATATTATGTCAATAGAATTTACAATTAGTTTATGATGATTTATTTCTGAAGTTCATAAGGCCATTTGTTATGTATGCCACCTAGATCATAGACATTTGTAAATCCAAGTTCCTCTAGATATTTAGCTGCGGTTTGAGACCTTCTTCCGCTGTGGCAGTAAACTATTATTAAGGCATCCTTTGACAGATTTTTATTTTTTATATCCTGTTTTAAAGTGTCTACAGGCATAAGTACGGCGGTTGGTATATGACCGCTTCTATATTCAACGTCAGTTCTTACATCCAAAAGCAGCATGGGGGTGTTAGAGTCCATCATCTCTTTAACCTTAGCGGGTGTAATTACTTTGTACGCTTTTACCCTATGTAAAGGGGTGGCTAAGGTTATTATTATAAGGCAAATCACAATAACATAGAAAAAATACTTTAGATAATTTTCTTGAATAATCATGTACACACCTTCCTGTTATTTTTTCTAACTTGAAAATAGTATGTGTACTGAGTTAAATTAAAATTCAATTGGCGATACTGTTTTGCAGCATATTTTTAATAATTAGCTAATGAAGCTGCTTAGCAAATTCTAAAAGCTGTTCACTAGTATTTAATTCTGGATTTTCAAGAACTACATCTAAAAGTTTATTAAGAACTATTCCGATTTCTTTTCCCTTTTTATATCCAATATTAATTAAATCTGAACCATTGACTGCTAAGTCTTTAACGGTAAGCGGGAGTTCTTTCTCAAGTATCTCATGAACTTTTTCCTTTAGTTTTATTACGGCACTCGTATCATCAGAGGTTTTTCCGCCTTTAATATCAGCTATTTGCAGGGCAAATAAATCCTCAATATTGTCTATACCCACTCTGGTAATTAGCTTTTTAACTGCAGTAGGCTTCATTGGCTGTTTTCCACTCATATGTTCTTTTATGAGAATACAAACCTTTTCTATAGTATGGTTATCAAACTTCAGTCTTTTCAAAATATTTTCAGCAATAACTGAACCTTCAATATGATGCATATAAAAATGTCCAATACCCTTGTCGTCTATAGAAAAACATTTTGGTTTTGCTATATCATGAAATAAAGCAGCTAACCTAAGGGGAAGATTTTTAGGAGTATTATCAAGTACCATCATAGTATGAATAAATACATCCTTGTCGTGATGTGGATTATGCTGTTCAAAACCAACACACTGGGTTAGTTCAGGTATTATATGCTGAAGCAAATGGGTTTCCTGAAGAGCTAATATTCCATTGCTTGGTTTATTACTAACTAATATTTTGCCAAGCTCTACCTGGATTCTTTCTTGACTCACATTTTTTATTAATAGATTATTTGCTTTTATTGCTTCAAAGGTATTTTGTTCAATTGAAAATTCTAATTGGGTTGAAAATCGTACCGCTCTAAGCATCCTTAGTGCATCTTCTTTGAATCTTAAATTTGCAGCTCCGACACATTTTATAGTATTTTGTTTTAAATCCAGTTGGCCGTTAAAAGGGTCCTGAAGACCGCTTTTGTAATTATATGCCATAGCGTTGATTGTAAAATCTCTTCTACTCAAATCCTTTGTGAGAGAGTTTGTAAAGATAACTTTGTCAGGATGACGATTATCAGTATATTCGCCATCAATCCTATATGTAGTAACTTCATAAGGATTTGAGTCTAACATTACTGTAATAGTACCATGTTTTATTCCAGTAGGTATTGTGTGTGGAAATATTCGTATTATATCCTCTGCCAGGGCATTGGTAGTTATATCCCAGTCCATTGGAGTTTTTGATAGAAGAGTATCTCTTACGCATCCACCAACTGCAAAGGCTTCATAACCGTTACTTTCCAGGGTATCAATGATATAATTCACGTCCTTTGGCAAATTAATGTTCATTTATAACACTCCTATTTATTTCAATTATTATATCTTCAATCTTTTTATAATCAGGTTCTTCAGGAAGATTAGTATGCTTTGCTGCATATTTAAATTGTTTATCATACTCATCCACCATTTCAAAGATTTCATCATAACTGTATTTGCCGCTTCTTATTTCTAAAAGAAGCTCTCGTTCCTTTGCTCTATATGTATTAATTCCTTTGCCTTCTAGTATTTCAGAACCCATTATAAGTAATCTTATCAGGTGCATGGCATGTTTATTTAAATGAAGCTCATCCTTTTTACTGTTTCTATGGTTTAATTTATCATAACTTTGAATAACATTATTTATCTCCCCATAGATATTCTTAAAATCTCTGAGTGGATAGTGCTTTAAGCTTATATCCATAAAGATTTCTTCATCAAAATCTAATTTGTCTGATTTATCCAAGTATAGATAAAGTTCATCTCCTGTTATTTTTTTATATCTATCGGTAAGGGTTAAAAACTGTTTAAAGATACTGTTTAATATATGTTTTTCCTTTTCTTTTTGAGGATAGCTGTCTCTAGCCAGCGCATTTTGAAGTCTTCTTAGCTGCTGGATTGCATATCCTCCAAAGCTGGATACTGCCTTTATAGATAAAAATATATCATAATTTTCTCTTAATAATTTTCCTTCTTTGCTTAGCATAAATAAATGGTCAGGTTTTGTTCCAAGCATCTCTAATGAATTAGGATTACAGCTTATAAATAATCCAGCTACTTGCTTTAAAAAATAAATAGTTGTATCTGTGGCTTTATCCTCAAAAGGTTTTTCATTGAAAGACATGGTTAAGATTTCTTTAGAAGTATTTAAGGTAATACCCCTAATATCCAGATCGCTGGTGGGTACATCAGTACCATAAGCATGAGAACCACCAGTAGTAAGTAAAATTATATTATTGCCTAGTCTTTCATCATTTCTTAAAAAATCATAATTAGCACCTGAAATTGTCTTTTTTATTTGTGAAGTATCTATAGAAAATCACCTCGATATAAAACTTTTACTGTACAGGAATTTATAAGTTATCATGTTTTGTGGATAATTTATAAATTTCATCATTCATAATTATTGTGTTCAAAATAAAGTCTATATAATACAGTTTAAATTATATACAACCATGTAGGCAATAAGTTACGAAAAAAAAGAATAGTGGGTTAATTACTATTCCCACTATCCCATCTATAAAAACAGTTTACTCAAATGTCTTATATATTGACTTAATAGCCTTTTCAAAATCATTGCTTTCTACACCAACTATTATGTTGATTTCACTTGAACCTTGATTTATCATTCTTATATTGACTTTTTCCTTTGCCATAGCATCAAATAGTTTAGCTGATATACCCTTAGTTTTAGCCATTCCACGTCCAACAGTTGCAACTAAAGCCATATTTGGATGAACCTCTATGGAATCAGGATTACATTGTCTCTTTATTTCTTCTATAATTCTGTCACGTTTATTTTTTAATTCTGAATCTGCAATAACAAGAGAAACTGAATCTATACCTGAAGGCATGTTTTCAAAAGCAACTCCATGCATTTCTAATATAGATAATAATCTTCTACAGAAACCAAGTTCTGAATTCATAAGAGTTTTCTCTATAGCAATAACAGTGAAACCTTTCTTACCTGCGATACCAGTGATTGTACCTGAATGATCAATAGGACCAGCATCAGCTATTATAAGAGTACCAGGATCCTGTGGAGCATTAGTATTCTTGATGTTTATCGGAATTCCCACGTCTCTAACTGGGAATATAGCTTCTTCATGAAGAACAGATGCTCCCATGTACGCTAATTCTCTTAATTCTCTATATGTAATCTTCTCAATAGATTTTGGATTTTCAACGATTCTTGGATCAGCCATTA
This sequence comes from Bacillota bacterium, assembly GCA_030706015.1. Lineage (GTDB taxonomy): Bacteria > Bacillota > Clostridia > Clostridiales > Clostridiaceae > JAUZPI01. Next base: position 56,785 of record JAUZPI010000018.1, on the reverse strand, counting down.
AGAATCCAGATACATCTGTCCAGTTTTCATATAAATCAGCACCTACCCCACGTGCTATAACTGAACCTGTAAAATCGGAACCACCTCTTGAGAAAGTTTTGATTTCTCCATCTGGCGTGGAACCATAGAAACCTGGAATTACAGCTTTGTGAACATTTGAAAGTCTTTCTTTGATAGTAGCTTGAGTTTTTTCAGCATCGAAATTACCGAATTCGTCGAAGAATATTACATCTGCTGCATCTACGAATTCAGCATCTAAGAAGTTTGAAAGAATTAAACCATTTAGGTATTCACCTCTACTTGCTGCATAATCTGCAGAAGCACCTGAAGTAAGTTTTTCTTTTACTTCATTTAGATAAGGCATTATATCTAGAGTTAGTGATAATTCACTAATTATTTGAGTGTATCTTTCAATAATTAGTTTAAATACATCATCAAAGGATATGCCCTGTTGCACATGAGCATGACACAGATAAAGTAAATCTGTAATCTTGTAATCCTTAGAATTTCTCTTTCCTGGAGCAGATGGAACAACGAATCTTCTGTTTTCATCTGAATCGATTATTGCTTTAACTTTTCTAAATTGCTCTGCACTTGCAAGAGAACTGCCCCCGAATTTAGTTACTACAATTTTGTTCATTTAATAAACCCCACCTTGTGTATAATTATTTGTTGCATTTGCATAAATGATATCAGTATTTGTCAAGATGTTCAAGCTTTTATGACAAATTTAGAACTAATTTTGCTTAGTAAAACTTAGCCAAAAAAAATAAAAACTCTACAAAACGTAGAGTTTTTATGGCTGCCCTAGCAGGACTCGAACCTACAGAATGCCTGTTCCAGAGACAGGTGCCTTACCATTTGGCGATAGGGCAATGAACAATATTGATTATAGCACTAATATATTAAAAGTCAATAGGAAATTTCTAATATTTGTTTATTTTCATTAATGCAGATTGTGCTTATTAAGATAATGATTGTTCATATATCCTATAAATAGTGTTAGTGCATAGTCGCAAATTAAAAATACAAACTGAAGCATTAAAATTACTATGCCAATAGGTAATTTTATTATAATTGTATTAGGAAAAAATATTCGATAAATTAAATATACTATAAATATTGTTACATTAAAAAATAGGAGTTTCATAAGGATTTCTATAGGGAGCTTACGAATGCGTTCAATATAGAATTTAGCAAAACCGTAGCTTCCAAAGAATAATATATAGGCAAAAACACTACCTTTTATACCCAGGAGCAATAAGCTTAGCAGGCAAGTAGCTGTATATACTATAATAGAATATTTCATTTTAATTGTTAATATTGAGAAGGGGATTATACAGCAAGCGATACCTAAAGCATAAATTTTATTTGTAGGAAGTACTGTTGACAGGTAAACACATAAAAAGCTTAGTGCTGTGTATATACCTCCCCTAGTCAAACTATAAGTTTTATTCATCATTATCATCTCCTGTTAACAAGGCATAATGCTTAATTCATGAATTAATTAGCAACAAGAAAAGCAATCTCCGCCGAAACACTCGCATAGTGTATCTGCACACCATAAGCTTATGCATAGGTCACAACATTGACTGCTGTCGTTTCTACTTGTGCTATATGGCTGTCTGTAGGAAGTATTAGACCTATTTAAGGATTCTAATGTTCTTCTATATTCTAAATTATTAGGGTTCAAATTACAGGCAGTATTTAAATAATTGTATGCATTATCATACCAACCTTTTCTTAAAGCAACTACTCCCATTAAATAGTGCCATTCAGCATCTCTAGTGGTAATACTATTTAGTTTTTGTTCTGCGGCAGAAATATTTCCATTATTTAAATCAATTCTTATGGAATTGTAAATAGAACTATTATTGCTATTGTTGCTGGAATTATCATATTGTGAGCCGTAACTGTTATAATTTGCTGAAGCATCACTTTTCATTAAATAGTCATATGCTTCGTTAATGTCTCTCATTCTCTCTTCAGCTAAATCTCTTAGAGGATTGTTGCCATATTGGTCAGGATGATATTTTTTTGCTAATTCTCTGTAGGCTTTCTTTATTTCTTCTTTTGAAGCACCTTCTCTTACGCCAAGTACTTCATATGGATTTTTCATTAGAGCATCACTCCTTAAATTGAGTTTTTGTTGTTATTACCAGGATTGAGTACAAAATGAATTTTATGCATCAGTCCTAGCTGAAGAATGTTAATAAGAAGATCTTTATTTCTGTTAATTGGAAGCTTTTCTAAATAGTCCAGACAAGCAGAAGCGCAGGATACCAAGGTGAATTCGATTCTTGGCTTTATTTCATTAAAAAAACTAATATAGTCTAGATTATTTTTATTGAATACAAAATTAACAGCATTAAATTTATTCTTAATCATATCATCTTTAAGATCGTCAAAGGCATCAATTATATAAATCCATTTGCCGAGATTATAGCCTAACCAGTATAAATCACTACTACATAAATCTAGCGCTTTATACTCTAGATATGCTTCTAAAATATGACCAGTTAAATCTGCAAAGGGGTGTGAAATTTCATCTAAGCTTGTAGTTCCATTACCTATTTCTAAGGCTGATAATTCATTTAGCTTATTTTTAATAATGGAAAGTTCATTTTCTAGTTTGTGAGGAAATTTATTAAAATATCTTTTCAGACAAAGTGCAAAAAAACTGCTTAACAATGAATTTTCATCTTTCACATTATCTGTCATTTTATAGTAAGTTAAAGCAATATTACAAAAAGCTGCATAATCTAATGCCGTATTATTTTTTACAATTATTTTTTTCTTTAGAGGGTGGGCAGCGCATCTTCCAAGTTTGAAATTAGTCTGTTCACTGCCTAGAGAATCTAGAAGTAGTGCTAAAAACGTCATATCATAATTTAAAGCAAGACGTGGTATGTTTCCGTAATTTCTCTTTATAGAGAAACAAAGTCCGCAGTAGTATCCTTTGAACTTTTCATAATCTTTAATTTTTAATTCCGGTTTAAAAGGAACCACATATCCAAACATTATACACCTTCTAATTTTCCTTTGTTTTTTAGTATTTCATATATGCTTTTAGAATTAGTGTCTTTCATGGAATAACCTAGTAGTTCTACTACTTCCCTTAATTGAGACTCATCTGCGGTTTCAATTTCTATATACGGGAAAGGACAAAAACTTTTATCATTAATATCTATTTCTATTAGTGTATCCTTGTATTTATAACTTTCTCTATATTTTTTTATACTTTCAATAAGAGTCAATCCTAAAGCTTCAAATATAGCTTGCCCTTCAATATCACTAGTTATTTCAATTTCATGTTCATCCATTATTTTATAGGTTTCTTCACTAAGTAGTTTCTTAGTAGTCATAAAATAATGTGTTGAATTATCAATCAAATTTTCTACAACTCTAATTCTGGCATAACCTTTCTTTGATAGAAGCCTTCTGTCAGGAAAGTCAAATATATTGTTTATTTGATTTTCTTTTTTTACATTTATTGTGCCTATTTTACTTAGTTTTTTACGTATATCATCAACATCAACATCAATAATTCTTGTTTCTAATTCTTTCAAAGAAATCACTCCTGTTGGAATATATTTGTTCATTTAGGTAAAATATATCTAATTATACCACAGCAATAATAAAAATTTAAAATAATTTGTTTTATAATATATTATTTTAAATAATATGTTTTTCAAACAGAAGATTGTTTAAAACTCACTTAAAGTAATAAAAGAAATATGTTATAATACATGTAATGTAATTTAGTTAATGGAATAGACATTGGAGAATTTGGAGTTAGAGGAGATGAAAGAATGGATAATTTTTATGAACAGTTTGTTCAAACGGTTGAATCGAAAGTGTATAAGGCAACTAAAATAGGCATAGTTATAGCTGTTTTAATGGCACTGTTTTATCTTTTTATAATGCGTTTTATTTTTGCATTGTTTCCTGCGATACTTGCAGTTTTACTATTTATCTTGAAGAAGCGTCTTTACATAGAATATGAATATGAATTCACTAATGGAGAGATAGACATTGATAGAATATTAGATAAGAAGAAAAGAACTAGAGCATTTTCTTTTAATATTAGAGATGTGCAATTAATGGGGCCTTTAGATAGTGATGAGATAAAAAATTACAAAGAAGAGATAGTGAAAGAATTAGATTTATATCCTTCAGGAACAGATAAAAAAGTATATACTGCCATGCTGACAAATGGTGCAGTAAAAGTTAGGGTTAATTTTGTACCAGATGAAGAATTTGTTGATTTGTGCTTTAAGAGAAACCCTAGAGCAGTAAAAAAGTAGTAGTATTTAGGTAAAATAACAAGCTCATAATGCTATAGGTATTATGAGTTTATTGTTTATTATTTAGAATTAAACTTAATATTTTTATTCAAAAAAACATCAATAAAAAAGAAAAAACTTACTTTGTATACGTATATACTATGGGCAAATTTATCAAGTGCATAAATTGTATCATTTATGAAATTTTATGGAGGGAAAATAATGAAAAAGAAAAAGTTATCGTTGCTTATTGCATTTATGGTCTCAGGCACTCTGCTTTTCGGTTGTGCTAGTAAAACGGTTACAACAAAACAAGATTTAGGAAAAGGTGGAATTATTCAGATTCCCCAAAATAAGGACATGCCTAAGTTGGGATATGACGGAAGAGTATTCTATGAAATATTTGTTAGATCCTTTAATGATAGCAATGGAGATGGTATTGGAGATTTAAATGGCGTAACACAAAAACTGGATTATTTAAAGGATATGGGCATAAAAGGAATATGGCTTATGCCAATTAATAGCTCACCAAGTTATCATGGATATGATGTATCAGACTATTACTCAATTAATAAAGATTATGGTTCTATGGAGGATTTTAAAAAGCTTGTAGAGGAAGCTCATAAGAGAGACATTATGGTTATTACAGACTTAGTAATTAATCATACTAGTACTGAGAGCCAATGGTTCAAAGAGGCATCAGCTGATAAGAATAGTAAGTATAGGAATTATTATATCTGGGCTGATAAAGATACTGATTTGAGTGCAACAACCTCTATGAGTACAAATATGTGGAGTAACAATGGAAAGGATAATTATCTTGCAGTATTTTGGTCTGGCATGCCTGATTTAAATTATGATAATAAAGATGTAAGGGAAGAGATGAAAAAGGTAGCAAAATATTATTTAGATATGGGTGTTGATGGTTTTAGACTTGACGCTGCAAAATGGATATATGAAGAAGATGTTAAAAAGAATAATGATTGGTGGAAAGAATTTAATACGTATGTAAAGAGTATAAACAAAAATACAATCTTAGTAGGAGAAATTAATGATTCATCAACAGATAAAGTAGCTCCTTATATGAAGTATTTGGATAGTAACTTTGATTTTCCGGCACAAAAGGTTATTGATAGTGATATTAAGAATGATGCATTAAATGGTGCTGTATCAGCTGTTCAGGATTCATTAAATACATACAAAGCAGTAAATAAGGATTTTAAAGAAAGCATATTCATAGACAATCATGATATGGATAGAGTTATGAGTCAATTTGATAGCGTTGATAAAGCTAAAGTAGCTGCAGGAATGCTTTTAACTCTTCCAGGAACGCCATATGTATATTATGGTGATGAGACTGGTATGACTGGTTCTAGTCCTGATGAAATGAGAAGACAACCGTTTGTATGGGATAATAAGGATAAAACTAAAAATACCAGCTGGGAAACTAGCATTAACGATATAGATAAAGTTGCTGTAAATGTAGAACAGAAAGATTCAGATTCGCTGCTTAATTTCTATAAATCACTCGTGAACCTAAGGAACAATGATTTAGCATTAGAAAAGGGAGATTTTAAGGAATTAGAAATAAAGGATGTTAATGTGGCTGCATATAAGAGAAGCTATAATGGAGAAGATGTGTATGTATATATAAACAACAACTCTAAGGCAGTGAAAGAAAAGATAGATATCCCAAAAGGACTAGTTCTTTTCTCTAATAAAAGAAGCGATGCAAATTTGAAATTTAACGGAGAAATCCAACTTAATGGCTACGAAGTGTTAATTATTCAAAAGCAGTAGCAGTGGCCATTAAAGTTTGACAATTCATACTGATGAACTTAAAATAAAATATAGGTCTAAAAAATAAAGAAATAAGAATTAGGGGGTGCCTTAATTCTTATTTTTTCTTGGGGATGGTGAAAGAATTGGAGTACATTAATGAGGTAACCATTAATGAGGCTGTTATACATATATTAGATAACAATGCAGAGGAACCTATTCTAAATGAGTATCCTCTAAGATTAAATGATGAAACCTACGAATTTATCTTTAAGCATATACAAAAATGCCTTAAGGATGAGGAATTAAAATATGCAGTTTATAATGAAGAGAGAAATATAGTAAAAGAATTATCACAAGAATATCTAAATGGACAAAGTAATCTATTAACTATTTCAAAGGAATTAGCTAAACAGATGTTTATCCTAATGAAATCTAAAGGGAATATACCCTCCTGTGATCTAATTATTGTGTCAATTTCAACAGAATTTGGCCCTATGCTGTCTATTATGAAAATGGACTACGTGAAAAATTATACTCATAATATTGAATTTGTTGAGGAGAAGATTGGAATAAATATTATTCCTCAGTACATCGGACTTCCTAGCAGCGGTCAAAGGCTTCAAAAATGTGCTTTTATAAAACCTTTAAGGCAAGATAATAGTTTTGATCTAATGGTTATTGACAAGCAAAGCAAGAGCAAAGAAGAAGGAGACGATTATGGGTCAAACTATTTTATAAGCAGCTATCTTGGATGTTCTGTCATTAGCAATGAAAGAGATCAAACTAAAAACTTCTTGAAAGCAGCAGAGAAATGGACTAGAACCAATTTCAAGGAAAATGCAGATGCGGCGGAAGTGGTTAGAAGCTCTATTAAGAAGAAGCTTAGAGAAGATGAAAGTATAGATGTAAAAGAATTGTCTCAAGATATGTTTGGAGAAGAAAAAGAAATTGGTAATAATTTTGTTGAATACATTAAGGAACAGGGAATAGAAGAGAAATTAGAGGTTGATAAACAGTGGGTAGAAACCAAGCTGAAAAGGAAAAGATTGAAGATTGATAAAGATATAGACTTATATATAAATGAAGAAGCCTACCATGATGGGACTAGATTCGAAATCAAAAGAAATGGTGATGGCACTATTAATATGATTATAAAACACGTTAAGAATTATATAGAAAAGTAGGATTTTACATTATAAGATATGAAGTATACATTGTAGAATGCTAAAATTATATAAATATTCAACAGATATTTAAATTTAGAAATAAAAATTTGTGTTTTTTTTAACAATTTATGATTTAATTATGTTATAATATGCCTAAAGAATGAGAAATAAATTAATTTATTTTCTCTCATAAATCTATAAGAAAATATATTTTTTGGAGGTTGCTTATGTTAGTTTCAGCAAAAGAAATGTTAAACAAGGCTAGAGATGGAAAATATGCTGTAGGTCAATTCAATATCAACAACTTAGAATGGACTAAAGCTATATTATTAACTGCTCAAGAAAACAATTCACCAGTAATACTAGGAGTATCTGAAGGTGCAGGAAAATACATGGGTGGTTACAAAACAGTTGTTGGAATGGTTAATGGATTAATAGAAGACTTAAATATAACTATTCCTGTTGCATTACATATTGACCACGGCAGCTACGAAGGTGCTTTAAAAGTAATCGAAGCTGGATTCTCTTCAGTTATGTTCGATGGTTCACACTATGCTATCGCAGAAAACATTGAAAAGACAAAAGAAATCATCAAAATAGCTGGTGAAAAGGGAATTTCTGTTGAAGCAGAAGTTGGTTCAATCGGTGGAGAAGAAGACGGAGTTGTTGGAGCAGGTGAAATAGCTGATCCAGCTGAATGTAAACAAATCGCTGAATTAGGAGTTACAATGTTAGCTGCTGGTATCGGTAATATCCACGGAAAATATCCAGAAAACTGGAAGGGATTAGATTTCGAAGCTTTAGCTAAGATTAAAGATGCTACAGGAGATGTTCCATTAGTTTTACATGGTGGTACTGGTATACCTGCAGAAATGATCCAAAAAGCAATATCTTTAGGAGTTGCTAAAATTAACGTTAATACTGAATGTCAATTATCTTTCGCAGAAGCTACTCGTAAATATGTAGAAGCTGGTAAGGACTTACAAGGAAAAGGATTCGATCCTCGTAAATTATTAGCTCCTGGTTTTGAAGCAATAAAAGCTACTGTAAAAGAAAAAATGGAATTATTCGGTTCAGTAAACAAAGCTTAATAATATATAGAAAAACGGATGGCAAACCTGTCATCCGTTTTTTACTATAGTGTGTTAGCAGAGCCAAGTACATTTTCTATTTTATCCTCAACAACCTTTTGTATAGCCTCTCTAGCAGCTCCACAGTATTTTCTTGGATCAAACTCTTTTGGATTTTCTCCAAACACCTTTCTTATAGCAGCAGTCATAGCTAATCGTAAGTCAGTATCCATATTAATTTTACAAACGGCCATGGATGAAGCTTTTCTGAGCATCTCAGTAGGGATACCCTTTGCACCCGAAATATTTCCACCATATTTATTGCAGGTTTCAACTGCATCTGGATTTACAGCTGATGCCCCATGAAGAACTATAGGGAAGCCAGGTAGTTTGGTTTGAATTTCCTCTAGTATATCGAATCTTAATTTGGCTTCTCCAGAAAATTTGAAAGCTCCATGACTTGTTCCTATAGCTATAGCCAATGAGTCAACACCAGTTCTATTTACAAAGTCAACTGCTTGCTCTGGATCTGTATAAACATGAACTTCACTCTTTACCTCATCTTCAACACCTGCAAGAACACCTAGTTCAGCTTCTACCACTACCCCGTGAGCATGTGCATATTCAACTACTTCTTTAGTTTTTATTACATTTTCTTCATAGGGGAAGTGGGATCCATCAAACATTACGGAAGTAAATCCAGTTTCTATAGCAAGCTTTACTGCCTCTAAGTCTGGACCATGGTCTAAATGGAGAGCCGCATCTATACCTGTAGTTGCTATTGCAACATCTACCATGGCTTTTAAATACTTAGGACCTGCATATTTTATAGCACCTGTTGATGCTTGAAGTATAACTGGAGAGTTTTTAGCCTTAGCAGCGTTGACTACTCCTTGGATTATTTCCATATTATTAATATTAAAAGCACCAATTGCATAATGACCCTCGTAAGCTTTTTTAAACATTTCTTTTGTAGTTACTAATGACATATAATATACCACCTTTCATAATAAAATTGGACTTCAATTGTCCCACCGGGCCACAAGTTATTTTATATATTATTATAAGCTGGCGGGCATCAATTGTTTCTATGTTTTAGAAAGTATTTTTATAAATTAATAATAATTATTAAACATTAAAATATATTCTGTAGGTTTATATTTTCCATCTGAATTATATGTTCTACGTAGAATTTTAAAACATGAATACTAGCTAATGCTTCATCCGTATTTTTATCTTGAGTGTATGGAATAAGCTTCCATAACTCATTGTTAATATTATCGATTTCCTGATGGTTAACGAACATTGATAGTGTGTGTGAGGATTTTTTCCACTTATTAAGCAATGTGATGGATGAGGAATAAGCTTTATCCCATGATTTTGTATTTACATCATGTTCAAGTTGAATATACATTGATTCAAATTCAAGGCAAGTTCTATCAATGTAATTTATAGATATAATAATAGTTGTTATAAGTACAGCAAAAATTACTATTGAAGCAATAATATTTCTCATTTTCTATTTTTCCTCGCCTTCCTTACACTGATAAAAGAATTTTCCTTTTGAATCTATAATTCCAACAAATACATCCTTAGAGGATAGTATATTGTTTTCTTTTAACAAACTATCAAGCCAATCTTTATTTTTGTTGAGAAGTTCTAGACTATGCTTATTAACTTTTCCGTCCATAATGAGAGTGATTGGGAGTTCATCTTGTGAAGTACTAATTTTTAAATCATCTCTGGTAACGTTTGCAGCTGGAGATTTGGGAATTATAGATAGCTGTCCACTGGTTTCAAGTATGGCGCAATGTATATCAGACAAATTAAAATATCCTTGAAGGCGTATTTCTTCCATTAAATCGTTAATGTTAAATCTCTGATCTCTTAGTGCATCGATATTAATTTTGCCTTGATGAACCAGTATGGTAGGCTTTCCGCAAATTAAAATCCTGGCCTTTTCACTTTTAAGCTGCAGTACTGAAACTATAACTTGAAGAATAAGTAAAGTTATTATAGGGATTATACCATGTATGATAGGAATTCTAGTATCCTGCATAGGTATAGAAGCTAAATCCGATACCATTATTGCTATGACTAATTCAAAAGGTTGAAGTTCTCCAATTTGTCTTTTTCCCATTAGTCTCATGATAGCTACAACTAAGGCATAAAGTATAGCGGTTCTAATCATAACTATAAACATAAAAATCACTCCTCAGGGTATATTTTTATCTGAAACCTAGAAAATTATAAGTATTAGAAGGATACATTTTACGGAAAATAAAGTATAATGGATATTGCAAGAAAAGTAGGAGATGATTACATGGAAATGTTAAAACTTAAGTTAAAAAATGGGGAAGAAATTAACGTTGAGAAAGAAACCACAATCTATGAGGTTATTAAGAAAAATTCCTTAGAGAAGGATATACCTATTGTATTAGGAAAAATTAACGGCGAATTGCATGAGTTAACTCATAAGCTTGAAAGCAGCGGTGAGTTATTAACTGTAGATATCACGGATCCTGTGGGACTCAAAGTATACGAAAGGACTCTAGTGTTTGTATTAATTAAAGTAGTTTTGGATTTATATCCAGATGCAAAGGTAACAATTGAGCATACCTTAGGAAAAGGAATATATGGAGAAATTCATAAGGGTGAAGATCTTACAGAAGAAGATATAAAAAAAATTAAAATTAGAATGAGGCAGTTAGTTGAAGCAAAAATTAAAATTAATAAGGTAATACTAAAAAGAGAAAAGGCAATTAATATTTTTTCAAGCTACGGGATGGAGGATAAGATTAAGCTTTTAAAATATATGCAAAGCGAAGAAGTAAGATTGTATGAGCTAGATGGTAGATATGATTATTTTTATGGATCTATGGCATATTCCACAGAGATTCTAAAGGTTTTTGAGCTTGACTTTCATAAGCCTGGATTTTTACTAAGGTTTCCTTCAACAAAAAGTCCCAATAAGATATCAGAGTATGTTAGTCAAGATAAGCTGGAAAGTATTTTTTATGAAACTGAAAAATGGGGAAATATTCTAGAGGTTGGAGATGTAGGATCCTTAAATAATAAGGTCGTAAATGGAGAAATAAGTAATATTATAAGAGTTTCAGAAGCGCTTCATGAAAAAAAGATCGCTTATATTTCAGATATGATTTCCGAAAAAGAAAACGTTAAAGTTGTACTTATTGCTGGCCCATCTTCATCTGGGAAAACTACCTTTTCCAAAAGACTAGGAATTCAACTAAGAGTGAATGGATGTATTCCAGTACCTATTTCTTTAGATGATTATTTTGTTGATAGAGAACATACACCAAGGGATGAGAATGGAGAATATGATTTTGAATCCATAATGGCCTTGGATTTAGAACTTTTCAACAGCAATATAAAAGATTTAATGGAAGGAAAAGAAGTTGAATTACCAAGCTTTAACTTTAAAAAAGGTCAAAGAGAATGGACTAATAAAAAGATTAAACTTCCTGAGAATGGAGTAATTATCATAGAGGGGATTCATGGACTCAATGAAATGCTTACCTCATCAATACCAAAGGAAAATAAGTTTAAAATATATATAAGTGCATTGACTCAGTTAAATCTAGATGATCATAATAGAATATCAACAACTGATGTAAGAATGCTGAGAAGAATTGTTAGAGATTACCTATCTCGTGGTTACGGTGGAGAGGATACATTAAAAATGTGGCCTTCCATTAGGAAGGGAGAAGAAAAAAATATCTTTGTATTTCAGGAACAAGCTGATGCTATGTTTAATTCGACACTTGTATATGAATTGTGTGTACTAAAGAAGTATGCATTAGTAGAACTTGCAAAGATAGATAGTAAGAGCCCAGTGTATTACGAAGCTGTAAGGCTTAGAAGATTCCTAAATTTCTTTATGGATATTGACAGAGACTTAGTTCCTGACAATTCTATTTTAAGAGAATTCGTTGGTGGAAGTTATTTTTATAGATATTAATTGTAGAAAAGCAGGAAATGTTATGAGTTTCTGGGGAATTTTATAAAGAATTAAGTAACCCTATGTTTTGAAAAGAATATAGGGTTACTATATTTTTAGGGATAAGCCTTTCTTAAGGATTATTGAATTCTAAGATGCATTTAAGTTACAAGAACACTTTATAAAGATTTTAAGTACAGTATATTGAAGATATAATAATGAACAATATATTGTACTATTTATTATTTTGAGCCATTACTTTTATATAGGTTTTTTTAAAATCATATTTTTTATAACATAAAAAATTATTGTTATAGCTGGAATAATAACCTGTACTGGAAAGTGAAAATACTTAAGGGCAACCTCAAGACCAATTTTAATATGTTGAGGATAATTAAAGGCTATTTCCATAGAACCAAAGTACACAACAGCGCCCATAACTATACACAAGATACCTCTTTTTTTTATTCTAAATACTTGGGAGGCTCCTAGAACGGACACATACAATAAAATAGATATTTTAAAAAAACCTGACATAAGCAAAGCTAAAATATAGATTATATCCATTCTGGTTAAAAAATCACTTATATTAATCATTCTATAAGACTCTAAAAGAGGAAAATTGCTTACAACGGCAAAAGTAGTTCCTAAAGTTGAGATAAATATTACAGCGTTAAAAGCTAAAAGCAGTGAAAGGGTTACTATGCTTAATACAGAAGCTTTTAAAACCTTGTTATTATCTATTACCATAGGATATATCATTGTACATGCTACTGTTTCACCATAGGGAAAAAATGCAAGCCGCCAAGAACCTTTAAGAAGACTTACTATATCTTGATTTAAAATAGGGAACAAATTAATTGGTCTAAATGCATTTTTGGTAGATACTATAAGTGTAAAAGTTATAATAACTATAACTATAAGTATTATAAAACCCATCTGAGCCATATAAGATATATTTTCTATGCCTGTATATACTGCATATATTATTACTAAAATTAATGGTAAGCCGAAAAAGAGCCTTGGAGTATGCTGAAAAGTGAAGACTGAAATCAATTCAAGAAAATCCCTATAAACACGAGTAGCTATGTACAAAAAATAGCTGACGTATATTATGCTTATCATTGTTCCTAGGTATTTTCCGTATATTTTTGGCATATATGTAACTACGGTATCCTGTGGATATCTAGTGTACAGAAATATGTACATTAATTGCATCCCTATGCCAGCTAAGGAGTATATTAATATAGTAATCCATGCATCCTGCTTAGCTTCTGGAGCTATAAAGAAAAGTGCAGCACTGCCATAGGGTAGCAAAGTCATAAGAACGAATAATTGTGATGAAGTTAGTCTTTTATCCATCTGGATAGTCTCCCTCATTTAATTAGTGATTTTGAAATTGTTCCTGTATTCACCACCATAGAGGAAATTTTTACATCTATTGGTGTTGACAAGAAAGCAGTCTCCCAGTTTTTTTTCATCTCTTTCCAATCCTTTGGATGTTGTCTATATATGAGTTCTCCAAAGTCAAAAATATCAGCTGAAAGCCTGTTTTTAGCAGCATCTATAGCCAGGTTTATTTCATTATTGATAGCTTCATTTTGTTTTTCTGACAATGCGTACATAATATCTACATTTTTTGATGGATCTATATCTGACCACATTACCCTTACAGTAGTCTCAACTCTTACAGTACACTGAATTGTCATTTTACCATTAATTTTTTTAGAATTCATTCTAGAACTCCCATTCTTTATTCCAAGATTAATAAATCTTTTATCAGGACCTTCAATCAATATACTGCCTAGATTAATAGTTCCTTTTATCCACTGCAGTCCCCTAGTTTCTAAGGCGTTCAGATACCCAATAAGCTTATCTTTCTTAAATACTGCACTTCCGGTTAGTTTGATACGAGGATAGTTTTCTTCGGTTCTTCTTTTATCTAAGGTTACATATCCACAGGTGGTTATAGGATTTTCACCACTGAAGTCATTTGCAAAATCCAAATTGGTGGATATAGAAGTAAAACCTATACGGCTCTGCCTTTTTATAAGCTCCTCAACTGCAAAAGCAAATATTGGTTGATCATTGGATTTTATATTTAACACATCCTGAATCCTATCAGTAGTAACTAAAATTGGGGTATAGGGTCTTAATTCTATAAATCTTAATGAAAAATCTATAACAGGTCCAATACCCTTTGAAGCAAGTACACTTCCAATTACGATACATTTAACATCTGTAAAACGTATAGGTTTTCCTAATATTTTTGAAAATTGATAAACTGTATCATAAATATTTTTTCCTGTGGACATGTATGTAGTGGCAGAAGGAGTTCCAGTGCCAGTGTTACTTTGAGATTGCGCTGAAGAACTACTGGAGGATGTAAGTATTTGAACAGCCATTACATAGTTTCCGCTTTTATCTAAGTCAAAGGCTAATGCTAAGGCAATAGCGTTTTGCTCTATCTCATACTTGTCTTGGCATCCGGTTAAGCAGAAACAGGTTATTAATATCAAACATAAAAATAGTATATTTAGTTTTTTTACGACTATTGAGATGGTTTTCATAATATACAGCTACCTCTTCAACTTTTATGAATTTTCCAGCTTATAAATCTTCCGTTGCTCTTTAGTGTTTTTTTGTTTTTGCTTAATCTATTTATAGGAGCCCTAACTAATACATCCTCTTGGGAAGTCAAATTAAATGGACACAGTGGAAACATGTAAGGTACTCCAAAAGAGCGTTTTGCAACCAAATTGGTTACTAAAAAGAGAACTCCGCAAATCATGCCTATAAAACCCAACATTCCGCTTAAAATTAATAGAAGAAATCTCATATATGTTATAGGAGAATGAAGTTCTAAAGATGGAAGACTAAAAAGTGAAATTGCTGTAAGAGAAACAATGATAACGGTAGGTGTACCAACGAGTCCTGCTCTTACGGCAGATTCACCTATTACTAATGTTCCCACTATACTTACCGCCTGACCTAAGGTTTTAGGCATTCTTATGCCTGCTTCTCGCATAATTTCATATACTAAAAGCATCAGCGTTACTTCTGCTAAGGCAGGTAGTGGTGTAGAACTTCGTGATTGAATAATAGTAATAACTAGCTTCGTAGGAATAAGTTCCTGGTGGAAGGTAGTTAAGCTTACGTAAGTAGAGGGTAAGGTTAATGTAATTAATAGGGATATGTATCTAATAATCCTCTTTAATGTAGCGGAGAAATAGCTGGTATAATAATCCTCACCAGACTGCATAAATTCTATAAATAAAGTTGGCATTGATAAAACCACAGGTGAACCATCTACTAGTAATAAAATTCTACCCTCTAAAAGTTTAGCTGAGGCTACATCAGGTTTTTCTGTATGAAAAACTAAAGGAAATAAACTAGGAGGATTATCTATAATAGATTCCTCGATATAATTTGAACCTAGCATGGATTCCAGTTTAAGAGATGCTAACTTATTTTTTATCTCATTAACTATTTTCATGCTTGCTATATTTGATATATAACTAATAACCACATTAGTTTTTGTTTCCTGACCAAGATTAAATAACTCCATGGTTAAATTAGGGTTATTGAGTCGTTTCCTTATTAAGGAAACGTTAACAGTAATAGACTCGGTAAATCCTTCTCTAGGTCCTCTAATAACCTGTTCAGAATTAGGCTCCTCTACATTTCTTGCAGGGGGATTTTTTATGTGTATAGAAAAGGATTTTCCGATTCCATCTATTAGCATTACAGGAGTACCTGAAAAAATAGTATCTATGGTTGTTTCAAAATCAATAAGTATATCCTTATCCTGAAATGCAAAGATATATTTCACAGCGTTTAGAAGTTCTTCTTCACTGCCGTTAATACTTGCTACCGATGCTATTTTTGGTAGTAATACTTTTTCAAGTAGTGATTTATCTGATAGTTCGCCTATATATATTAATATCGCTTTTTCCTTATAAGAATTAGGCGAAGGAATTTCACGTATTATTAAATCGAATGAATTATTTAAATTTGACTTTATATAATCTTTATTAATTTTTAAATTATTAGAAATAGGAGTTTTGGGTTTATTATTTGCATTATTAATATTATTTGATTGATTTTCTGTATTATTTGAAGAAAAAACTTGTTTTAGGAAACTTAACATAATAATACACCTCAAGAATAGTATTTCAATTTATCAACATTTTTATGAAAATAAAAAGACTATTGATAAATATGGATTTATCAATAGCCTAGATTAAACTAGATAACTCTTAATTAATATAGTTTTATAGCTATAGTTATAGTCTCATTTACTACGCAGTAAGCAGTATCATCTTCAATTTTATAATATATATTAAGTGATTTTATTTCGCTTAGTTTATGTTCCTGTAGCCAAATATTATGGAATTTTTCTATAACGTCATCCTCGCACACCTGTTTACCGTAGTATTCAATAAATATCTTTGGTTCTATTTTTTTCTCTTTTCTTGCAGTAGTTTTTGGTTCTTTTTTTACTGGTGCTTGTTCTGCTTGTTCAACTATAGCCTTTTCTGACTTTGGAGCTTCAGCTTTAGCTGATTTTGAAGCTGATTTAGGGGATGTAGTTCTTGGAGTTCTTCTTGGAGTTTTTTCTACCTTCTCAGCAGCAGGTATGATTTTTTCTTTTTGAGTAGCAATTTTTGTTTCCTTTGCAGCAACTTTTTTTGTATCAGTTTCCTTTGCAACAGATTCACTCTTTAAAGTTTCTTTTTCAGCAGTTTTTTTTGCGGTTGAACTAGTGCTTACTGAAGTGTTTGAAGATGATTTTGGTGTAGCTTCTGTTTTTTCTACAGAGCTAATAGCATTACTGAGTGGCTTTGCAGTTATCTGATTATCTGTATTAGCTACTTCATTTGCTTTTTTCATAATTTTTACCTCCTCAATATATCGAGTGCATAATATCCTATATAATAAGTTCTATATTAATTAGCAAAATCCTTTATTTTAGTTACATTTTGTTTAAACTTGTTTTAATATGGTATTCTGTCTCCTTAGAGTTTAGGGGGCAAAAAATGATTAAGGATAAAGTAGAAAAATGTATTTTATATATATGAGGTTACTAATTTTTAAAAGCCTGCATAAAATGATAAGGTAGGTATTGGTTTTATATGTATATTAATAGTATTGAGATTTATAGGGAGGAATTGTGGCACACAGAAAAGTAATTGACACGTATTATACAGATATAAGCAATTTATCAGAATTACTTAATAAGCTGGTTAATTCCTACAGACTTTTAATAGGCGGAGCAGCAGAATTAAATCAAATTACTCTAGCAAAAAAAAGTGAAGTAAGAGATGCTTTAAAAAGGATAGATGCCTTAGGCGACATTATTGATGATGTAATAAATGCATTAGAATATTCTCAGCATAATTACAATATTTATTGCAAACTGAAGGCAGATGTAATGAAAATGAAAGTGCAGCCAGAGTATGTACAAACAGAGATAGACGATGAACTGAAACTAAAAAATGAGGAACATAAGTAGGTGGAAGGTTTGGAGTATATGATAACATAATTAAGTATTTTGCAATTAATAAAAACCACAAATTCTACTTTGTGGTTTTTAGACTATACTTTTTTTATTTTTAATTTGCTTATCATTAGATAAGAAAGCATTACTAACAGAATTATTGTTAGTGCTGAATTTGGAGTAGTTTTGCTCATTATAATAACTAGAGAATATAAAGCCATAAACATTCCAGCTGCAGTTATAGGAATGCCCATGAAATTACCGTCAAAGGTACTGATATTATATCTAGCTAATCTATATGCACCAGCAATAGGAAATATAAGTACAAGCAAATAACCAAAAGTACCAAAATCTTTAAAATTATAAAGATTGAATGCTAATATTGCAGGAGCAACACCAAAGGAAACTAAATCTGCAAGAGAATCAAGTTCTTTACCTAATTCGCTAGAAACATTTAAGTACCTTGCAACTCTGCCGTCATATCTATCGATTAAACCTGCTAATAGTATAAGAATGCAAGCCCATTTAAATGGGGAAGTATTTGATGTAGAAGCTTCAAAGGTCATAATTAAAGATAGAAGCCCACATGCTAAATTTGAAAATGTAAAAAAGTTTGGCACAGCGCTTTTGGCCATACAATATCACTCCTAATGCGTATTTAAATAATAAAATGAATAAGTCCCCAAAAAGCATATATATATATTATATCATATTACGTTAAGTTTTAGTGAATAAATTTATATCAAACTTAATAGAATTTTTACAAAAAATTAAAAACATATTAATATATAATGTAATTGGATTTATATTACATTGCAGCATTGAAGTTTAGGTTTATAAATGATATTATATGTACTTAGTACATATTTTTTATAGCGAGGATATTTATATGAAAAACAAAGGAAAATTTATTTTTGCAGCATTAGTTATATTTCTTGTTATAATTATAGCTTATTCTGAAATTAGATACGGAAAAATTTTTAGGCATAACATAAAGTTTATCGGGCACATTACTCATTTTAATCCAAGAAGGTTTCGAGATTTTATATTGGGATACGGCAAATTTGCAGCCTTGATATATGTATTAGTATATTCCTTAAAGCCGGTTTTACTCGTAGTTCCGACCTCTATTTTATCAGTGATTGCGGGAAGTATATTTGGTCCTTGGATGGCATTTTTTCTAAGTATGATAAGTACTTTTCTGGGGGCAAGCTTAGCATTCCTTTTAGCAAATAAATTAGGTAAGCCTTTTGTTGACAAGATATTGAGAGGTAAGGCAATGAAGCTGGGAGAAGGAATAGAAAAGCATGGATTTATGATTATACTATTAATGAGATTATCATTTATATTTGCCTTTGACCCGTTAAGTTATGCAGCTGGGTTAACTAAGATGAAGTATAGGGATTTTATTCTTGGAACAATGATTGGGATTGCACCGGAAATGCTTGCATATTCTTTCATGGGTAAGAATATAGAACATCCGCTTACGGCCAGATTTGTGACTCCAATATTGCTAATAATGCTTGTGGCGTTAGTATCATATACCTCTTATAGCTTTTATAAAAAGAAGAGACAGATTTAATTTATATTAATCTAAATATCGTTTGTTTTGCATTATTTAGTGGTTTTATAAAAGTATCATTTAGCTTATAGATATTTAAATAATTATAAGCTTTTTGGTTAAAATAGATAGCAAGGAGGCGATTTTTGATGAAAGTAAAGGATTTAATGACCAAGAGCATTGCTAGTTTAAACCCAGAAGATACAATTGAGCAAGCGGCACACCTTATGAAACAATATGATATAGGTTCAATTCCTGTTTGCAGTGGAGAAAAAGTAATAGGCATTATAACGGATAGAGATATTACTTTACGTTCTGTAGCAGAGGGTGAAAATGTTAAAAAGCAAACGGTAAGAGAAATAATGACGTCTAATCCAGTTACATGCTCTCCTGATACAGATATTCATGATGCTACTAGGATAATGAGTGAAAGACAAATCAGAAGAATACCTATAGTTGATCAGGATAAATTGATAGGTATGCTATCACTAGGTGATGTGGCTGTAAACTCAGGGCTTGGTAGAGATGCTGAAAATGCACTAAGTGATATATCAGAGCCTTGCGTTCCTACTATGTAATAATTTATGTTTTTTAGATAATATATTAATTGTAATGTATAATTAAACAATAAAAAGTTTGATTTAAATCCACGAGAATAGGTATAGATTCTTGTGGATTTATTAAGTTAAATGCTATACTTATTAAGTATGATAATAGCTGGTAACAATAAGTAAAGGAGTATTTCAATGAAGAAAGTAAAGTTTATATATAACCCATTTTCGGGAGAGAATGTAATAATAACTGAGATTGATAGAGTAATAAAAGTTCACCAAAGTTATGGATATTCCGTAACTCCCTATAGAATTAGTATGGAATCAAGTATCCAGAATGCATTTCAAGATATCCATGAAGGATATAATTATATACTTATTGCAGGTGGAGATGGAACTGTTGATAATATTGTAAATGAGATGAAAAGATTAAATATAAATTTACCAATAGGAATTCTCCCTGTAGGTACTGCTAATGATTTTGCTAAGTTTATTGGAATGCCACAAAATGTAGAGATGGCCTGCGAACAAATTATGAATAGTAAGCCTAGAAAAATAGACTTAGGCAAAATAAATGATAAATATTTTATTAACGTAGCTAGTACAGGATTGTTTACAGACGTATCTCAAAAAACTGACGTAAATGTTAAAAATACTATGGGAAAGCTGGCGTATTATCTTAAGGGCATTGAGCAATTACCTAATTTCAGAAAATTAAAGATTAAAGTAAATTCTAAGGATATGAATTTTGATGGTGATATGTATTTGATGCTTGTATTTAATGGTCAAACAGCCGGCAATTTAAAGTTTGCTTATAAAGCAGTAGTTGATGATGGGTTACTAGACATAATTGTAATAAAAGCAGGTATGGTTATAGATATGTTCAATCTGTTTATTAAGATGCTAAAAGGTGAACATCTAGAAGATGTAAATGGTTTAGTATATTTTAAAACAGATGAACTAATAGTAGAATGTAATGAAAATATTGTTACTGATATTGATGGAGAGAGAGGACCAGACTTTCCACTTAAAATAACTTGTGAAAAAGGTGGTCTGGAAATTCTCGGTATAAGGAATAATCGATAGAATTTATAAATACTTATAGATAACAGCAATTACTCGGGGAAGGTAAATTGGTTATTTATATCTATATATCTTTGTTAGCATTTGGCATTATTGCTTTGTATTTTGGAGTAGCTAATATCAAAAAATATCCTATTAGAATTAGAATTATTATAAGTTTTGTTTTTGTAGGACTTTTTTTTAGGTATGTTACTCTAATTATTTTGTTCCTAATTAAGGGGATTAAGTATTTGTATTTATTGAAGGTATTTTATTTCCTTTATTTATTATGTATTCCACTAGGGGCAATGATATCTATATTTATACTTACTCGAAGTAGTATATTTAAATTCAACCATATCATAGGATCAGCTGTAATACTGATAGCAGTATACTCAATAATAATGTACAAGTGTCCTGTAAATATCACAATGGATAATAATATTTTACTTGGATATATCATGAATTTTTCTAAAGAATGTTGGTACGTTGATTGGAGCTATATGCTTGCAAACATAATAACACTGTTAGTTGCTATAACCCAATTAGGCAATAATAATATATATGCAAGCGGAATTTATATTGTAATTATTGCATCCCTTTTATCAATTGCAGAGTGTGTTATGTGGAGTATTAATTTAGTTATCTTTCCACAATACCTTTTTGGAGAGATTACATGGATTATGGCTATGCTATATTCATTAATAAAAGTGTCACGTAAGTAAATAATTTATATAAATTTATAGGTTATCACGTTTAATGATAACCTATAAATTTCACTAAGCAGCCCCTATAAAAAGAAAATGTTATTTACGTTTAATAGGCTTTCTTGTTTTGTTAGAAGGCTTTTTATTTATTTCTTTATCAGATTTATTTTTTGGTACTCTAACTCTTGTTGGAACAGCGGGAATCAAACAATTTTTGCCCGAACCTATAAGATCCTCTCTATGAGCTTTTATAAGAGCTTCCTTAACGAGGCTGTAGTTCTCTGGCTTAGAATATTGAAGAAGAGCTCTCTGCATGTTTTTTTCATGCTGCTTTTTAGGCACATAAACTTCTTCTTCATTCATAGGATTTATACCTGTATAATAAATGGTAGTTGAAAGACTGCCAGGAGTAGGGTAAAAATCCTGCACCTGCTCAGGCATATATCCCATTTCTTTTATATATAATGCTAATTCTATAGCAGCATTTAGGTCACTCCCTGGATGACTTGACATTAAATATGGTACTAAAAATTGATTTTTGCCAATCTTTTTGTTTATTTCAAAATATTTTTTAACGAATTTGTTATACACTTCTCTAGTTGGTTTACCCATTTGTGATAATACAGAATTACTTACATGTTCAGGTGCTACTTTTAACTGGCCGCTTATATGATGTTTGCACAGTTCTTCGAAGAATTTCAAATTAGTATCGTATATAAGATAATCATATCTTATCCCTGAACGAATAAATACTTTCTTAATACCAGGTATTGCCCTTAAGTTTCTTAAGAGGCTCAGATATTCTGTATGATCAACCTTTAGGTTTTTACAAGGCGAAGGAAACAAACATTGTTTATTTTTACATACGCCTTTAGTTTCTTGCAGCTTACAGGATTTATGTCTAAAGTTTGCTGTAGGACCGCCTACATCATGAATATAACCCTTGAAGTCCTTAAAAGTAGTCAGCATTTTTGCTTCATCAATAATGGAGTTTTGACTTCTGTGTTGTATTGTTCTGCCTTGGTGAAAAGTTAATGCACAAAATGAACAGCTGCCAAAGCATCCCCTGTGACTGGTTATAGAAAACTTAACCTCATTAATTGCAGGTATGCCACCGCTGGCCTCATAAATTGGATGATAAGTTCTAGTATAAGGCAGGTCATAGGTTAAATCCATTTCCTCTTCTGTCAGTGGGAATTGAGGAGGATTTTGTATTACATATCTATCTCCGTGCCTTTGGATTATGGTTTTACCTCTAATTGCATCCTGCTCTAAGGATTCAAGTCTATAACTTTCAGCATAAGCTTTCTTATCAGTAGAAACATCCTCATAGGACGGTATCTCAATGTAGTCTGATAAATCATCTA
The DNA here is from genome assembly GCA_030706015.1 of Bacillota bacterium. GTDB lineage: Bacteria > Bacillota > Clostridia > Clostridiales > Clostridiaceae > JAUZPI01. The sequence continues at coordinate 33,772 of JAUZPI010000018.1, read as the reverse complement.
TATTACTTGCAGCATACATTGTTCCACGTATATTTGACATGGATTTTACATCTGCCCCGTATCTAAAAAGATTAGCTATTTGTATTATAGTCTTTTCGCCCATTCCAAAGCATAATAGATCAGCCTTAGAATCTATTAATATACTTCTTCTAACTTTATCCTGCCAATAGTCATAATGAGCAAATCTTCTAAGACTAGCTTCAATACCGCCGATTATTATTGGAATACCTTTATAAGCCTCTTTAGCTTTAGAACAATATACTATTAGTGCTCTATCTGGTCTATATCCGGATTTACCACCAGGAGAGTACAAGTCATCATGTCTTCTTTTTTTAGCAGCAGTATAGTGATTTACCATGGAGTCGATATTTCCTGAATTAATCAAGAATGCGTATTTAGGCTGTCCTAGCTTTTTAAAATCATCAACATTTTGCCAATCGGGTTGGGCAATGATTCCTACTGTAAATCCTTCATGCTCTAATGTTCTTCCGATAATAGCAGCAGCGAAGGAAGGGTGATCTATATATGCATCCCCAGTGATTATTATAAAATCAAGCTGGTCAATCCCTCTTTCATCCATATCTCTTCTGGATATGGGTAAGAATTCTTTATTAGGTTTCATACTTTTACTCCTATTCCAAATAAAAAGTTTAAAGTGTATTTGCAAGAAAATATATTGCAATTTTAGTTTTACTATTATAGAAATAAATATTAACATATTGTAGATAAAATATAAACATATAATAGTTGTTAAAGTTCAGTGAAAAATATTTAAAAAATATATATTATCATAAATTGGCAGCAATATGAGAACATATCAATATAATATAGTGTAAATAAATAAGGAGCCAATCCGTATTTTGTGCTATTTTTATATTGATTTAAAGACTAATTAAAATTAGGTGGTGAGTATTAGTGGAAGGTGGCCCTCAAAGTGGTCGGTATATGCTAGGTTTAAAATTAAATAACTCAGAGGGACATTCGAACTATAAGAAGTTTAAGTATACACCTATTTTCTTGTTCTAAATTCCAAAGTAAAGATTTTTAAACTTCCGATGGCAAGAATATTCCTCTGAAGTAAAAAGGAGGAATAGGAGATGGGAAGAGTAAATGAAATTTTTCTAAGTGAGGTACTTTATAAAAAGGTATATAGTGAAAATAATGAGTTTATTGGTAAACTTTTAGATATATATGTTCTTTTCAATGGTGATTATCCAGTGATAGTAGGATGCAAGGTATCAAAATGTGGTAGTATAACAAACTATAGATTTGAAAATATAAACTTTATCAGAAATAATAACGAATTAAAAATAATAATTAACGGTAGAAATGAAATGCAAACCAGAAGATTTATGTACGCTCTATCAAAACATCTGCTAGATAGGCAGATTGTAGATGTTAATGGAAAGAAATTAGTAAGGGTTAATGATTTGAGAATAGCTAAAATTGCAGGCGATTTTAGAGTAGTGGCTGTTGATACAGGCATAACTGCTTTAGGAAGAAGGCTTGGAGTAGATGGAATAATAAAATCTTTATACAGGGCCTTTAGTAAAATACCTGCCGGCAAGTTAATTATGTGGGATAATATTAAGTCATTAGAGGTAGTGAATGATTATTTAAAATTATCTGTACCCTATAAGAAGCTACTAGTTTTTCAACCAACTGATTTAACTGATATCCTAGAGAGGATAAATATAAATTATCAATAAAGTGAAATTTTTGGTGAATAAATGGAACTTGTTTAAATATTTAATCAAGTTCCGTTTTATGCATTTTAACTCTTATATTGTTCTAAGTATTAATTTTATATTTTGAGTAAAAATAACACTAGGTTTTATTTATTAGAATTAAAAATTTTGAAAGGAGAGAATGGATTTGTCTTTTAAGAACAGTTTTACTATTGGTTTAAAAGATAAGATATTAAGATATCGAAAGGCTATAGTATTAATTCTTATATTATTGTTTACATATGTGTCAGTATCAACAACGGTTTCACCATATTTTAATGCGGTTAGAGCAGTCACTTATAAATATGGATCCAGAGGAAGTACTGTTATCACAATACAAACAAAACTTAAAAATTGGGGATATTACAATGGAAGTGTAGATGGAATATATGGATATCAAACTTATCTATCAGTGAAAAGTTTCCAAACAAAAAATGGTCTAACACCTGACGGTATTGCAGGAGATATAACATTAAAAGCACTTGGTATATTTACCAATACTACAGCAGCAAGAAGTTATGATGCAAATAGTCAGGATGTAAATTTACTAGCAAGACTTATAAATGGCGAAGCTAGAGGTGAACCCTATGAAGGTCAGGTGGCAGTTGGAGCAGTAGTACTTAATAGAACTAGAGACCCAAGGTTTCCTTCAACCGTAGCAGGAGTTATCTATCAGCCTGGTGCATTTACTGCAACTGTAGATGGTCAAATAGATGCTAATTTAGAGCAAACGTCTATTAATGCCGCAAGAGATGCACTTAATGGATGGGATCCTTCTGGCGGGGCTCTATATTATTATAATCCTGCAAAAACTACAAATGCGTGGATATGGTCAAGGACTGTTATTAAAATTATTGGAAGTCATAGATTCTGTAAATAAGCATAAACATATATAGTTGGAATTAAAATCTGGCAGTAGTTAAAATCTAGTTGACAAATTAATAATAATCGTATAATATAAATATAAAATTCATAGTGAAACACTCGGAAATACATTGAAGAAGGAAAGTAATACAAATGAAATTTACAGAGAAGAAGTTGGAAGCTGGAAAGATTTCTAAATAGAGTTTGTATGAAGTGCCCTTTGGAGTAGTTAACTGAAATCGTAGTAGGGGAAAACGGGCGCACCCGTTATAGTGCCTAGGCATATTTGTGCTAAAGGAGTGGAGTTTCTAGATTTTAGAGTGGAATTTCGAAGTTATAACTTCGTCTCTATTAATGAGGCGAAGTTTTTTGTTTAAAGAAATTATTGTAAATATGATTTTGGGGGGACATGAATGTTTAAGCGATTAAAATACGATATTGATAGCGTTCTAAAAAATGATCCTGCAGCTAGAAATGTTTTGGAGGTACTACTATTATATCCGTGTATACATGTATTGATTTTTTATAGAATAGCCCATTTCTTCTATGGTATTAAATTTTTCTTTTTAGCTAGACTATTGTCTCAATTTGCTAGATTTTTGACAGGAATAGAAATTCATCCTGGTGCAAAGATAGGAAAGGGTTTGTTTATTGACCACGGTATGGGTGTTGTTATTGGTGAAACAGCAGAAGTCGGCGATAATGTTACAATATATCATGGAGTTACCCTAGGTGGAACTGGTAAACATAAAGGAAAGAGACATCCAACCATAGGTAATAATGTGCTGATAGGCAGCGGTGCAAAGGTATTAGGTCCTGTTACTGTTGGAGATAATGCTAAAATAGGAGCTAATGCAGTAATTTTAAAGGATATACCTGAAAATTGCACGGCGGTGGGTGTTCCTGCAAGGATAATATGGCACAAATAAATAATTGATAACATACCCTCGCTTGTCAAGGCGGGGGTTTTAATTAGAGAGGAGTACATTGTGAATATGAAAGAAGCCATAAAGAAGTATTGTACGAGCTTAGGGCTGGATACTGTTGGTTTTATGGAATGTAAGAGATTTGATGAGTTAGTGCCTTATTTTGAATATAGGAAAGAGCTTGGTGTGGAAAATGAATTTGAGGAGAAGGATAGTGAGAAAAGGGTTAACCCTAAAGAACTCATGAATAATGGCAGGACAATTATTTCTATAGCTTTTCCATATCTTTATATAATAAATAATTATAATCAGATATATTTTTCAAAATATACCTATGGGAATGACTATCATAAGGTAGTTGCTCAATATCTAGAAAAAGTTTGTCACTTTATAAATGAACTGGGTGGAGAAGCAATGTATTTTGTAGATAGTAACCCTCTTCCTGAGAGATATATTGCATGGAAAAGCGGTATTGGTTTCATTGGAAAGAACAATATGCTTATAACTGAGAAATATGGCTCATATGTATTTCTTGGAGAAATCATAACTAACCTAGAGCTTGAAGCGGATGAACAAATAGAAAATAAGTGCGGAGAATGTGAAATTTGTATAAAAGCATGTCCGTCAAAGGCTATAAAACAAAGAAAAGAGAATGATATTGGTTATGTAAATAATAGTAATGTTTGTCTATCTTATATTACTCAAAAGAAAGATATAGAGGACTTATGGTTTGACAAATTCAAGGGGAGAATGTTTGGGTGTGATACTTGTCAAGATGTATGTCCATACAATAAAAAAGCGCAGTTTTCTAGTATTGAGGAATTTAAACCTAAATTATTTGCACAGCAAGTACAGTTGGAGGAATTGTTGAAAATTGATAATAAAACTTTTATTGAAAAATATAAGCAGCTTTCCTGCGGCTGGAGAGGAAAAAATATACTTCAGCGAAATGCATTTATTAATGCTGCCAACCTACAGAAGATGAATTTAATTGATGTGAAGGACATTAGCTCACCATATGTAAAGGAGTATTATTATAGACTTTTAAAACATTTTAAATTATAATTATAGGTAAAAAATACTAGGAAGAGGTGTAACTTAGGTGATTTCTCCTAAATTAGCTAGATTAATTGAATTTTTACCAGAGGGTGCAGTAGGTTTTTTTGCAAATAAATTACTGAATCATTATTTAAACAAAAATGCGCGTATTCATATTGAGGGCATGGAAAATATTGATGACTTGCAAGGTCCGATTTTATTTATTTGCAATCACTTGAGTAATTCTGATGGTTTGGTTTTAAGCAGAGTATTGAAGAAGAAGGATCCTACTTTTGTGGCTGGAGTTAAGTTGGAAAAGGATGTAATCACAAAAATGGGATTTTATATAGTTAAAACAACACCTGTAGTCCCAAACACTGCAGATAAAGAAGGTCTTGCAAAAATTATAAAGATACTAAGAAATGGCGAAAATATTCTGATTTTTCCTGAAGGAACTAGAAGTAGAGTTGGATCTATGATAGAAGCAAAAAGAGGTTTATTCTTCATTGCTAAGACTAGTAAGGCAATTATTGTACCTATAGGAATACATGGTTCTGAAAAATTATTGCCTATAAATGAAGATGGTGATATGAGCAAAGAAAGTTTTAAATCTGCGGATGTTTACATAAATATTGGTAGGCCATTCCGTTTTTCCGATAAAGTGGAAGGTGAAGATAGAAAATCCTATGAGGATAGGGTTGTTAAAGAAGCTATGTATAAAATAGCAGAATTAATTCCGGAAGAATATAGAGGAGTGTACAGCAAACTTCAGTAAACTCTATTGAATATTATAGTTTAGAAAAGACCTGCAAAGCTCTATATATTTGCAGGTCTTTTTTAATATATATTATTATTTAGTATATATGACACCTATTTGTTTAAAACTTATCATTAGTAAAATGACAAACAGAATTCATCATTTTACGTCATTAAATTTAAAGTTTCTTCATGTTTAAATGTTTTTGTGGTAAAATACAACTAAAGAAGGTGATGGAGTGAAGAAGGAGTTTACAAATAAGATAGTTGAAGTATTAGGTAAAGATTATAAGGATGCTAAATGCGCTCTAAATTTTAATTCGCCTTTTGAGTTGCTAATAGCAACCATTCTATCAGCCCAATGTACAGATGTAAGAGTAAATATAGTAACCGAGGAACTTTTTAAAAAGTACAATACTCCACAAAAAATGGTTACTTTATCTGAAGAAGATTTAGGTGAAATTATCAAGACTTGTGGATTTTATAAGACTAAAAGTAAAAATATATTAAAGACCTCGCAAATGCTAATTGATAATTATAATGAAGAAGTGCCTAGGACTATGGAGGAATTAGTTAGCCTTCCAGGGGTAGGAAGAAAAACTGCTAATGTAGTACTTTCTAATGCCTTCGGGATACCAGCTATTGCAGTGGATACTCATGTGTTTAGAGTTTCTAATAGAACAGGCATAGCTAAAGGGAAGACTCCTGATGAAGTGGAAAAGGGGCTTAAAAAGGCTATATCAGAGGAACTGTGGAGTGATGCACATCATTATTTAATTTGGCATGGCAGATTGGTATGCAAGGCAAGAAAACCAGATTGTGAGCATTGTAATCTTGCACCATATTGTGATTATTTCAATGGAGCCCAGAAAGAAGATAACAAGTAATACTAATATAAATAATTAGGGGGAAACGAGTTGAACATTAAAGAAGAAGCATTAAAAGTACACAAGGAAAAGAGAGGAAAGTTAGAAGTAGTTAGCAAATTACAGATAAATGATAAACATGATTTATCTGTAGCCTATACACCAGGAGTAGCTGAGCCATGCTTAGAAATAGCCAAAGATAAAAGCAAAGTATATGATTACACTATTAAGGGTAATACTGTTGCTGTAGTTACAAATGGTACTGCGGTTTTGGGGCTTGGAGACATTGGACCAGAAGCAGGTCTTCCAGTTATGGAGGGAAAGGCTATACTATTTAAGGAATTTGGAGGAATAGATGCATTTCCTATTTGCTTAGATACTAAAGATCCAGATGAGATCATTAACACTGTAAAATTATTAGCTCCAGTTTTTGGAGGAATAAATTTAGAGGATATAAAGGCACCAGAATGCTTTTATATTGAAAAAAGATTAAAAGAGGAGCTGGATATACCAGTATTCCATGATGACCAGCATGGAACTGCTATTGTAGTGTTGGCTGGATTATATAATGCTCTAAAGCTTGTAGATAAAAAATTAGAAACTGTAAATATAGTAATTAATGGTGCAGGTTCAGCAGGAATAGCTATAGCAAGATTATTAATCACAGCAGGAGCAAAAAATGTAGTTTTATGTGATAAAAATGGCGCAGTTTGCAACGGCGAAAATTGGCTAAACCCAGCGCAAGAAGAGATAGCAGAACTAACTAACCAAGATTATGAGAAGGGTGCGTTAGTTGATATTATTAAGAATAAGGATGTATTTATTGGAGTTTCTGCTCCTAATGTGCTGAATAGTGACATGGTTAGTACAATGAATAAAGATGCTATTGTGTTTGCGATGGCTAATCCAACTCCAGAGATAATGCCTGATGAAGCAAAAAAAGGTGGAGCAAGAGTTGTAGCAACTGGAAGATCTGATTTCCACAATCAGATTAATAATGTGCTTGTTTTTCCAGGAATATTTAAAGGTGCCTTGGAAGTTAGAGCAAAGGTTATTAATGATGATATGAAAATAGCTGCGGCTAGAGGAATAGCAGCTCTTATTAAGGATGAAGAATTAAATGAGGATTATATAATTCCAGATGCATTAGATAAGAGAGTATGTGAATCTGTATCTAGTGAAGTAAAAAGAATAGCTAGAGAAATAGGTGTAGCAAGGATATAACAAAAAAGATTGGCTTAATCGGCCAATCTTTTTTTTATTTATCAAATTTTTTTATCCATAAAACGAATAAAATCTGTATATATTTTTTCATGTAACTTCTTGTAAATTTTAAGTATTGTTGCATTCAACCAAAATACTTCCATTAAATATATGAATTTTCACAATAGTGCATTTGAATAGTAAATATATTACAAATGTACTTGTAAAGCCTTAATCCTTTATCTTATAATGTATATGTATCACATAGTTTAACTTTACGGGGGGATTAAAAATATGGGTGTAACTAGAGAGAGTAATCTGGTTAAATTAATGAAAGTATTAGGAAATAAGATTAATAAAGGTAAAGAGGTTAGGTATTCAGTGCCAGACTTATGGTCATGTTTTGGTTATGAGGGTGAAGAAAAAATAGTTGGGGACAACGGAGCAATTTACGTTAATCCTTATAAGTTTTATCACGATTGTATCAAAAATTACATAATGCCTAATTATGATTCTAGCCTTAATTATAAACAATCAATATCATCACTTACGCACGGCTTCAAAGTTAAAATTGGTTATCTAGGTGGGGACTGGATAAAGAAAAGTACTATTTATTCTATGCATATAAGAACATCAACTTCTTGGGATCATGATGAGAGTGGTTTCTTAGAAGATGAAAATAAAACTGGGCTTAAGGAAACTGGAACCTTTGTTAAGACAATCGCATTAATTCCTTTATTAAAAAAGATGGGAATTAATACATTGTATTTACTTCCAATTTCAAAATATAGTACAAAGTTCAAAAAGGGAGAATTAGGATCACCCTATGCGGTTAAAAACTTTTTTGAGATGGATCCTAATCTAAAAGACCCAATGACAGGCAATGAATTAACCGTAGAAGAAGAGTTCGGTGCATTGGTAGAAGCTTGTCATATAATGGGCATCAGAGTAATGATAGATATAATTCCAAGAACTTGTGCTAGAGATAACGATCTTATTATGGATCATCCTGATTGGTTCTATTGGATTAGAAGCAAGGATCTAGTTTGGTACAATCCACCATACGTTCATGGTGTTGATGAGGCAGAAAAACCATCATATGATAATATGCATCAAGTATATAGTTCAGAACAAGTATGGAATCATATAAAGAAATTTACTGTATCACCAGATCAATTTGATTCTGTAAAATGGGCTGAGATTAAAGCAAAATACAAAAAGAATCCTAAAATAGATTTCTTACAATTAATAGAAGATGAAATTGGCTTAACTACAGCACCTGCCTTCTCAGATTGTATAAACGATCCTCAACCACCATGGACTGATGTAACATATTTCAGACTTTATATGGACAATCCTGTTCAATCCAGACATCTTATGACAGATCCTTGGCAAGCACCATATATACTTTTCGATACAATTAAAGGGAATTTATTTAAGGGAGAACAAAGAAATGAAGGTTTATGGAATGCAGTATCTGACATAATTCCATACTATCAAGACAAATTTGGTATTGATGGTGCAAGAGTTGATATGGGACATGCACTTCCTTCAGAATTAGTTCAAATGATATTAGATAAGCCTAGAGCAAAGGACGTAGACTTCGCATTTATAGCAGAAGAATTGTTATTGGCAGGAGCTGAAATTGCTAGAAATACTGGCTATAACATGATTATCGGCTATGGCTGGTGGCTTGAACCAAGAGCCTACGATCACAAGACACATGAGTTTATGTATGGAGCTAGAGACTTTAAAGCACCTGTTTTCGCTTGTGCTGAGACACCAGATACTCCTAGAATTGCAGCTAGAGAAGGTGGAAGATATATGTCAAAGCTTACTACTTTGATGAATCTATTTGTACCTAATGCTGTACCATTTATAAATTCTGGTCTTGAGTTATATGAAACTCAGCCAATGAATACTGGTTTGGATTGCCGTCCAGATGAAAGATACAGATTACATCATGATGATCCTTACAATGGAAAATTAGCTTTCTTTGATAAGTATCAATTCCATTGGACAAACGATTTAAGATGGGATTTGCCTGATACTCTTCAAACAGTAACTAATTTTAGAAATATGTTTATAGATACTATTTCTAATCCAGATAATTTTATACCTTTAGGATTCGGAGATCCACGTCTTCCTGCAATTGGTCTAGGCTGGATGGTAGAAGGAAGAAGATGGCAAGATCATGATAATTTAATTATTGCTGTATGTAATACAGATTTAATGAATGAAAGAGAGTTTACTATAGATCTAGGTGAAGCAAGATATCAAAGTGGTAATGCCTCTAGAAAAGCATGGTTAGTATATTCCGCAAATGAATGGAGTCATGATATATATGATTTCGATGATAAGTGGAACTTAAAATTAAGATTTAAACCAGCAGAAGTAAAAATATTAATAATGTAATCTCACAAATAAAAAAACGCTTAAGGAAAATGCTCCTAAGCGTTTTTTTATTACTTCATGTTAATTCATTAAAGAATTTTTCATAAATTTCATTTTCGTTAAAAAGATTTATGTTTTTAATCATTCCTCCGGCCATATCAGAGTGGCCGCCTCCAAAGCCTATATCTTTAAGTACTTTTTGAATTATTTTTGAGGCATTCCATTGTTCAAGCTCGCTTCTAACAGAAAAGTTTATTTTATCATCATTCTTTGCACAGAGAACTACAAAATTAACTTCTTCTAAGGCTAGGAAAAAGTCACTTAATATTCCTAAAAGGTTTTGATTACAACCATGATGAAAATAGCAAAATGCAAAACAATCTCTAATTCGAATATTATCTATGGCATATCTATAAAAACGAAGTTCTTCTGTTTTTATGTAGTTTCTTAAAATAGAATTTACAATAGTAGTATTTGCATTAACATAAAGAGAAGCATATACATTTATATCAGTTTCGCTGACACTTCTTGTTAAAAGAGCTGTATCTATACTGAGACCTACCATTAAAGCAGTGGCAGCTTCTCTTGATATTTTTATGCCCAGTTCTTGATAGTATGTGTAAATAATTGTGCTGCAGGAGCCATAGTCCATTCTTATATCACTAAAAGCTATATATTCTGGACAAATAACTTCATGATGATCAATTACTGCAATCTCGTATCCTTTTAGATCAAATACATTCCTATTACCCTTACAACCATCAACAATTATTATTTTATCTTCAGGCTTCATAGATAGTTCAGTATAGTTGCAAGCTTTAATATTTAGTATTGAAATCATCCTTTTTAGAGAATCACGCTGGATATCACCATCGTAAACTATATATGATTTTATTTCAAAATGGTTTAATAATTCCTGAAGCGCAAAGGCAGAAGCTATTGCATCATGGTCAGGAAAGTTGTGGGTTTGTATAAAAACTCTAGCTTCTGCTCTTAATAAATTTATAAGTTCTATGATATTTGGCATATAAATATCCTCCATTAAAGTCTTACGTTAAAACCAACTACGCAATTTTAATATTCTACAAAGCTTCTCAAAATCCTTCATTATGCTTCTATACGGAATAAAATATTGTTTCTTGGACAATATAAAACAAACAGAGTATATGTATATCATTAATAATTTATCCGATGACTATCAGCCGTAACTCCCGCTTCTATAAGCGGGAGATAACGGCTGCTACGTCCCTGGATAACGATTTCCCCTAAAGGATAACGATTTCTAAGTGTCTTTGACACTAAGAACTCTGTTTATTTATCTTTTAAAGGACATTAAGGAAGGAGCGGTTGCATGCCTGAATCAATTATAACAGCTATGATATCTGCTGTTGCAATACTAACAGGTGCTGTAATTGGAGCAGTATGCAGTTGGTTGATTAATAGGAATACTACAAACAGAAATATAGAAACTCAAACAAGAATTGTTATGGAGAATAGAGAACTTGAAGAGTCTATAAGATGCAAAAAGCTATGCCAAAATGCAAATGTAATTCGTTTAGATATATGCACAGCTATATTTCAAAGTATAAGAGGTATTAATAATATTACTATAGTAAGTAACGGGGAGTATCCATTATACATACCTATTAACAGCGAATATCCTAGAGCTATAGCGTCATTGACTATTACTATGGATCTAAAAGAGATAAGTTATTTATATCAATTATACGGGGTAATAGAAAAAATTAATCATGATATAAAAAATTTAAATTATACAGATAAGAACAGTTACGAATTAATTAAAATTGACTACGAAATATTTCTCAAAAAATTATATGGAGCTAATTTTGGAAAGGTAGTAAAGCAGCCTATTGATAACATGTCATATTACGAGATGTACGACAATGATTTAATAAAAGAAGGTTATAGAAAGGTTTTAAAACAATTAGATGGTATTTGTAGTTCCTGCAATAAAAAGAAGAACTGACCTTTAAGGTCAGTTCTTTATCTAGCAAATTTTGAACGTTTTAATGCAAGATTTAAAGCATTGTATAGTATGAAACCTACAACTGTATTAATTAGAGCTGTTGGTAAAACTAAACCAACAAATAATCCATAAAAAGGTTGTTTAAATCCGAAAAATTCAATTACTACTGTTAGGAATATACTTCCGCTTATTATGGTGCCTATTGCTGTGGCAGCAATAATCTTAATTTGATTGTTTAACTTATTTCTAATTGGTTTCAGCAGAAAGAATATGATGTGAGAAGTTATAATTTTATCTATTATATTCGCTGGTTGTCCTCCAGGTAAAGCAGTAGTTAATGCAGCAAATACCCCTGCAATAATTCCACAGATTAAGGTTGTCTGATAATCTTCATTCATTATCATTATTATAAATAGCATTGCCAGTGAGAAATCTGGTTTTACACCAAAGAAAAGAGGTGGTGATATTTGATGGAGTACTGCTCCAACAGCTAAAAGCAGTGCGTTTGTAGTTAGTTTTCTAATATTCATTATTAAAGCCCCCTTAATAATTAAAATAATTGATATTAATGCTTTATGATATAATTCAAAGAATGAATTATCATATTCTAAAAAAGTATTAATTAAATTAAAATAAAAAACTTCGTCCTATACAATAGGACGAAGTATATTCGCGGTGCCACCTAAATTATGTTTAATAATTAAACATCACTTGAATCGGATACAGACATATCCTAGCCATTTTAACGTTTGGCGCACGATAAAAACTACTATTTTTATATCAATAATGATATAAAAGTTTCGGTTTATTCCTAGGAGGTCCATTCACTATTAATTATTGTGCTGGGATTACACCATCCCCAACTCTCTTTGACTAAATGTAATAGTTACTATTCCTCTTCAATGGATTTTACAATATTTTTAATTAACTTATTGGTTATTTTATCACTATGTATTTGTTATGTCAATAGCTGTACTATAAAATTACAGAATATTTTAAGAAATTATATATTTTGTAGGGGCAATGACAATTTCTTAGGGAAAAAAGAAAAAAAATGTATACTCGCTATAAACAATTGAAATTTTGTAGTATAATAAATACATGATGAAAGGAGACTAACTATGAAGAAAAAGGCAGTTATTATATGTGTTGCAGCAGCATTAACAGTTGTATTAGGAGTTTCTATTCCAGCATATATTACATACTCAAAAGTAAATCAATGGAATAATTTAATTTATCCTGGAGTAAAGATACAAAATATTGACGTATCAGGAAAAACTAAAGCGGAAGCTAAGAATGATATAATGAGTAAATTGCAAAATCCTATAGCAAGTAAAAAAATTAATATCAAATTAGATAGCAAGGTTTATTCTATTGACTATTCTAAATTAGATGCGAAATACGATATAGATACTACATTAGAGCAGGCGCTTAATTATGGCAAAAACTCAACAATTTGGGAGAGGTATAAACTTATAAAAAATCCAGTGACAAAAAATATGGATTTGAAGTTTAGCTACAATTCTAAGCCATTAGATGACCTAATTGCTAATATTAAAAAGGATGTAAATAAGAATCCTTCCAATGCAAAAATTACTAAGAGCGGCAGTGGATTTACAATAACAGAGGATATTCCTGGACGTAAATTGAACGAGGAAGCGTTAAAGAAAGATATAACTAGTACTATTAATGGAGATATAAGAACAGATACCAATGTACAAGCTAATGCAGAAACTACGAAGGCAGCAGTTACAAAGGAGAAACTTCAAGGTGTAAATACTTTAATAGCTAGTTTTGATACGGATTATGCATCCATTTCTGGACCAGAAAGAATGAATAATATACAGCTGGCTACGAAGGCTATAAATGGTACCTTAGTAATGCCGGGAGATTCCTTCAGTTTTAATGATGTAGTAGGTCAAAGAACAGCGGCCAAGGGATATCAGGCGGCACCTGTAATTATCGGTAATAAGGTAGATTCTGGTCTCGGTGGTGGTATATGTCAGGTTTCAACAAGCCTTTACAATGCTATGTTAAGAACTGGAGTAAAAGCTACTGAAAGATCTCATCATACCTTACCTTCACATTATGTAACGGTAGGTTTAGATGCAACCGTAGATTATGGAAATCTAGATTATAAGTTTAAAAATACTTTAAATTTTCCAATATATATTGAAGGATTGACTCAGAATGGTCATGTTACCTTTAATATTTATTCCGATTCAAGTTTAACAAGTAAGACTTATAAGGTATCTACTGAAGAGTATGAAACTATGCAGCCGAAAACAACATATGTGGATGATCCTACCCTTCCAGCAGGAACAACAGTAGTTGATCAAAACCCTTCTGTAGGACATAAGGTTAAAGTATATCTTGAAACCTATCAGGGAGGAAATCTTGTGAATAAAGAACAAATCGGTAATGATGTATATAATGCAGTAGATGAAGTTATAAAAAGAGGTACAAAAAAGTAAGCAGATTTTCAAATAATTCATATAAAGAGACACAATATAATGTGTCTCTTTTGTAATTTAAAGCATAACATGGTACAATTTAGCTATATAAAATATGAATAGGAGAGAAAGTTGATGATAAACAAAGATAGAGAATTAATTAATAGAATTGTGTCAAATATTGAAACGGCAGTTATCGGAAAAAGGGAGGTAATATTGAACCTTATAAAAGGTATAATAGCAGGCGGGCATATATTAATAGAGGATGTGCCAGGAGTAGGTAAAACAACTATGGTAAAGGCTATAGCAAAATCCTTGAACTTAACCTATAAAAGGATACAATTCACTCCAGATTTACTGCCTTCTGATATAACAGGAGTATCTATTTATAATCAAAGAAACTGTGAGTTTGAATTTAGAGAAGGACCTGTATTCTCTAACATTTTACTTGCTGATGAAATTAATAGAACCTCTCCAAAAACACAGGCAGCTCTTTTGGAGGTTATGGAAGAGCTTCAGGTATCTGAAGGTAATATAACATATAAACTTGAGACACCATTTTGTGTACTAGCTACTCAAAATCCTATTGATCATGAGGGCACCTTTAATTTACCAGAAGCTCAGTTAGACAGATTTATGATAAAAATTAAAATGGGATACCCTAACAACCAAGATGAATCAAGAATAATTGAACTTTATGCTTCAAATGACCCTATGCATGATATCAGGAGTGTGATAAATAGAGAGGATGTTCTATACCTTCAGGATAGAGTTAGAGGAATATTTGCATCAAGAGAAATAAGTGATTATATAGTAAGGATTGTGGATGCCACCAGAAACAACAAGTATATTAATTTAGGGGCAAGTACTAGAGCTGCTTTAGCACTAGTAAGAATATCACAGGCTGCTGCACTTATTGATGGAAGGGAATATATAGTACCAGAAGATGTAAAAAGTAATGCATTAATGGTACTGAATCATAGAATAGTACTTAATTCAGAGGCAAAACTTAATAATATTAATTCTTGTAATATTATTGAAAATATTATAGGTGAAATACCAGTGCCTAAATTATAGCTTCAGAAGTTTAAAAGAAAGGTATAGTATATGATAAAGATCGGTAAAGAACTAAGGATAAATGTATTTGTAGTCTTATTGCTAATAATTTCATCCGCAGGATTCTACATACAAGGAGGAATTGTTTTTAATTGGATGTTTGTAACTATTATTAGTTGTTTTGTGTTTTCTGTTATTCAAACGTTATCATTGAGAAATAGAATAGCTGTTAGCTGTACCCTGGACAAAGCTTATTATAGTGTGGGGGATTGCGGGGAAATAGATACCACTGTAATAAACAGAAGCTTTCTTCCAGCTACCATGGTGAATATTGAAAATCCTCAGTTTAGGCTGCATGATGCAAAGTATAAATCTAATACATTGTCTTTGACATCAAGAAAGAAGCTTGTAGTAAAAGATAAATTAACCTTTAATTCTAGAGGGAATTTTAATTTTGGGAATTCACTTATAAAATATAGTGATGTATTTTTTATATTTTCTGTTAAAAAGGTTTTAAAGCAAGAGTGCATTGTTAAAGTTTATCCAACAGTTTATGATTTATCTTTTATGTGGGATGGAAGACAAAGCACAGGCAATGCCAGTACAGAAACTTTAATGTTAAATAACACAGCTGCCATGAATGATTTGAGAAAATACTGTATTGGCGATAGTCTTAAAAGGGTTCACTGGAAGATGAGTGCAAAGCATGGAGAACTTTATGTATGGAATTATGAATCAGAGTCCAACCTAAAATTTAATGTTTTATTTAATATGAATAGTTCGGGTTATTCAGCATATAATTACAATCACCATGAAGAAGTCATGGTAGATTTTTGTGCTTCTCTTGTTAAAGGTTTTTTAGATAATTCCACAAAGGGGCAAGTGTTCATAAATAATAAGAATGACTTTCATATACAGATTAATAGTGATAAGGATTTTAAAAGCCTTATAAATTATTTTACAGCTAACAAGAGTGCAGGACAAAAGGATTTTAGCGATTTTTTAGAAAAGAATGCTTTCAGCTTTATGGGTTCTCAAATTATATGTATTGTTACATATAAACTTAACATAGAATTTATAGATAAAATCAAAAAGCTGGATAAGCAATATAAATTAATAATTTTTTATTATGAGGGTTCAGTTCTGCAGCAGGAATTATCATTAAAAATGCAATGTCAGTGGGTTGATATACAAGAGTTTTTAGACGCAAAACAAAGCAATAGGAAAGCGTGAGTGATTACATGAGGATAAGATACGCCCTTTTAGTTTATATAAATATTATGTTTGTATTTCTGCTTTCTAAGCTATGTTTAAGAGTGCAGGAATTTGACTCTATAACTATTACTTTAGTTTTCCTTGCAGCAATAGCCATACACTTAATATACGTAAAAATATTAAAAAAGTTTATTTATATTTTTTCTTTTACCCTTTTATTGATTACAGCAGCAACCATATATTATTTAAATAATATGCAAGGGGTATACAGTTACCTGCAGACAATTAATAGCAATCTGCTAGATGCAGGAGCGAGTATATATAATGGAGCTAATCTGCAGTTTTCAAAGGTTGCTGTAGTTTATTTTATTCTGATAGCGTTGATTACTATATTGACAATGATAATGTATGAAAAGAATCTTAGTAATTTTATACTTATAGTAACTATAACTCTGATAATTACATTGTGGTATTGGAATTACAAGGATAAGCTAATAGCTTATATGCCAGTTTACATGCTACTGACCACCATAAGCTATGCATTGAATAAATATTATAATAATGCAAATAAGCTTAGAAGCAGCGGTGTAAATATAAAAAATAATATGGTCAATATAGTTTATATAATAATATCAGTATTTATAGTAACTGCTGTTGGTTACATAGTGCCTAAGGATCATGTGGGTAAGTATAATGATATAATATTTGCAAAACTTAATAATGAAAAGAAGAGCGATAAATCAAATGAAGCATCAAATGACACCGGTACAAAGAATTATGCATTCAGTGGGATTAATAATATTTCTAATGCTAATGACACCCAAATTGGCGGCTCTATGAAACTTGATAATACTCCAATATTTTATGTAAGGGCTGATAAACCCTTATATCTTAAAGGAGTAAATAAAGCTCTGTATGATGGTAGTAAGTGGACTAATGATAGCGAGACAAGTTATAAAGCATATGGATATATTTCAGGTTCAGATTTAAGTATAAAGTCTTTTTATCCCTTAGAAAAATCTGAGTCCTATTATCCTCTAGCATTGCAGATACAAAGTATAGAAAAAAGAGGAGCTGTAGAGGAAACCTTAGACGTAATGCCTGCTAGCGATTTCAATAGTAATGTAGTGTTTATACCTTATTTCACTGATAGAATAACAGGAAGAGGTGACACCAACCCTAATTTTACGATGAGCTACGATGGCTACTATACTGTTGATTCAATTTATAGAGGATATTCAGTGGAATATTATGAAGATAGAAATGATATTCAGCTGTTTGAAAATGCCCATAAACTTGGTATAGGTAATAATATATCAATTGCAGCTATAACTCAATATTATCAGGATAATCTTCCTAATGAAGCAGCTCAGTCTCGTATAAATGAAGTTGAAAAGTACTTGATAGTAAGTGAAAAAGTGCCTAATAGTGTAAGAAATTTAACTTTGTCAATAACTAAGGATTGTAAGGATAACCCCGAGAAGGTTGAGAAAATTCAACAGTATTTAAAAAGCAACTATACTTATTCTTTAGATGTAGCGGATAGTGGTGGAGAAGAGGTAGTGTCAAATTTCTTGTTTAAACAAAAGAAAGGTTATTGTGTACACTTTGCTACAGCTATGACTATAATGTGCAGAATTGCCGGAGTGCCTGCCAGATATGTAGAAGGAATAAGGATGTCTGATAAAAAGAATAAAGACGGTTTATATGAAGTAACTAATGCTGATGCTCATGCATGGACAGAAGTTCTTATTTCTCCAGAAATGAATCTTTGGTGTATAGCAGATGCTACCCCAGCATCATCATTAGCAGTAATTAATTCCAGCCCAAATAATGGACAAAATAACAGTGCAGCTAGCAGTACGGCGAAACCCAATAACAGCCCTCAGCCAAAAGCTGCAGAAACTAAAAAAGCAGATGGCAGCAAAGCAAACATTTTAAGTTTTAAAATACAAATCACACCTAAATTAATTGGGGTACTAGCTGTACTTTTAGTCATTGCACTTATATTGCTTAAGGTTTTCTTAAACATCAAAAAGAGAAATAAAGTATTAAGTGAAATCTCTATGATTCCATTATATGAATATACAGCAGCTAGACTTAGAACCATAGGATATATTAAATCCTCAAGTATAGGTTATATGGAATTTGTATACAATATAGAGGATGAAGAACTAAAACAGGAAATGTATGCACTAACTAAAGCGGTATATGATGAAGCCTATGGCAAAAAAACTAACAATGGTTTTGATAAGCAGAGCTTTTACAGATTCTTAGAAGGATATATAAAGCAAAGACAAAATAACTTCATATATTATCTGAAAAAGCTGATATAAGGCTGATTTTGAGTATTGTTTAAAATTTTGAATATGTTACAATTATTTCATAGTGTATTTAACACTAGAAATTGCGGGTATGGCGGAATTGGCAGACGCACTAGATTCAGGTTCTAGCGAGAAATCGTGCAGGTTCGAGTCCTGTTACCCGCACCAAATAAGAAGATAAAGACTTTCAACATGCTTTTGATGAAAGTCTTTTTTTGCCGTTTGATGACTATACGATTTGTAAATCTTAGGTGGAGGAAATTAGTAAAAAATGTTGAATATATTATCATAGAAAACATGTGTTGGAGGGGTAATATTGGAGAAAAAAGTAAAGATAAGGATATATGTAGATGGTACGATTCAAGCTGATGTAGAAGGTGTAAAAGGTAAGAAATGTACGGATTATATAAAAATAATTGAGGAACTTTTAGAGGCTAAGGTGGTTGATTCTGAATATACTCCTGAGTACTTTGAGAATGAGGTTGTAGAAATCTATGAAGAAGAAAATATAAAGCTAGATGGAAGAATGGTTGATTTTTAATGAAGCTTAGAATATATATGATACTGACTAAAACCAAAGTAGAAGGTCCAGGTGCTCGTTTTTGTATTTGGGTACAAGGCTGTCCTATTCATTGCAGCGGTTGTGGTGCAAAGGAAACTTGGAATTTCGAAGCTGGAGAGCTTTTAGAAGTAGATGAAATTTTCAGCATGATTAGAAACACGAGAGACATTGAGGGAGTGACGTTTTTGGGAGGAGAACCCTTTGAACAAGCTTCAGCACTATATGAATTAGCTGCAATGATTAAAGGTATTGGACTAACTGTACTAACCTTTACAGGATATACTTATGAATATATTTTAAAGGCTGATAAGAAGGAATGGAATGACTTGTTATCAGTGACAGATTTACTGATAGATGGTCCCTTTCAAGAGGACAAATTTGACCTCTCAAGACCCTGGGTAGGATCCTCAAATCAAAATTATAGATTTTTAACTGATGCATATAAACATTTGGAGAACAACCTTAGTAGTATACCAAATAAGGTAGAAGTAAGATTACATAAAAACGGTACTGTTTTTATAAATGGTACGGGAGACTTTAATAACATAAAAAAGCGGCTTAAAAACTTAGAAGAAGGTGAATAATATGGGGATAAAAAATGAGAACAATACAGAAAAAGTAAAGAAATATTTAGCGAATCTATGTTGAAGTTACAAGTTTACTCTATAGTATTAACTTATTGGATAAAGTTTTTCTATTTATTTTCATTGGGATATGATTACTATTCAATATTATACAATGTTCGTTATAGTAAGTATAACAGTAGTTTAAAGTTTGTATGGTAATAATAAAATTTGTTAGTAAATAAAATACAATCAATATAGCATGGAGGTTCTTATGTAATATTGAATAATTCGTAATATTACAATATAATTACAATATTATATAAATTGCAGAATATTTTTACATTGTTTTACATTATGTTTCAATAAGTATAATACAGAAAAGATTACAGTTTATATAGTAAGGATATACTAAGGAAAAGGGGATTATTAGTATGAGGCGGCATAGAAGAACAAAATCCAATAGGAGAACTTTAAAGAAAATACTTAAAATAATATCAATAAGCATATTCTCAGTAATTATGTTTGGTGTAATATCTTCTTGTATCATATTTTATGCACCATTCCAAGCTACTAGAAAAGTAAGAGATTTAATTGTTACTACTGCCATGGCAACCATGACTCACCAATATATTGCTAAGCTTTTTCTTAGTGATGCGGAAATTCAAAAAATTCTTGATGATAATACTGTTAAGCCTACTAACGAAAAAACAGATGAGTCAGCAATTACAGTCTATAGTAATAAGGATACAAAAGATGAAGAAAGATTAGGTAAAGATAATTCCGATATCAATGATATTAAGTTAATAAATATCACTGGAAAGACAGCGGGAAAAACATTTAAGGGTTATCTGCTGGAAGTAAAAGATCCATCTAGAATTAAATTAGGGTATACAGATAAGCTTGGTAAAATAGGATTAAAATTAAATGAAATGAATAGCTTATACCACGCTGTAGGAGGAATAAATGCAGGCGGTTTTGTTGATGTAAAGGGCATTGGAAATGGCGGAGTTCCAACAGGCATCATTATTTCTGATCATAAGGTGGTCTTTGGATTTGATAGTGAATTAAGTTATAGGAAAAAATATGGTGAAGCTGCCGTGCCTCCAAAGGAGACAAAAGAGAATATTATAGGATTTGATGATAATAATGTTTTAATTTTAGGTTTATATACATTAAGAGAAGCGGAGCAGTTACATATAAGAGATGCAATTTCTTTTTTTCCTTATCTTATAGTTAACGGAAAGCCTCAAATAATAAAAGGTGATGGCGGTTGGGGGATTAATCCACGTACTGCAATTGGACAAACTAAAGATGGTACAGTGTTACTGCTAGTTATTGATGGTAGACAGATTAGCAGTATAGGGGTAACTCTAAAGGATATTCAAGACATAATGCTAAAGTATGGAGCTGTTAATGCTGCCAATCTTGATGGAGGGTCCTCAAGTACAATGTATTTACATGATAAATTAATAAACCATCCTTGCAGTTCTGCTGGCGAAAGGTATTTGCCAACAGCATTTATGATACTGCCCTCGCAAAATGGAAATGATAGTGAGGAAGTGTCTGAGGAAAATTATCCTTAAAAAATTTTTATAAAGGTCTGTGGCACCAATTTTATAAAGGGGTTACAGACTTTTTTCTATTTTATAATGGTGCTGTTGGCATATGTTCATCTGATGCTGATGAAGTTTTAGGTAATAAAAATTCTTTATACCTCATAGTATAGGATATGTACAAGCATTAAGGAGGTAAAAATGATGTTCAATAGATGGATGGATAAAAATGAGTTTCAGAATATAAATTTAACTACAGATGTTTTGCAAGATACGGCTAGTATTCAAAGTATCCAGGACAAAGCTGATTTTGCAAATGCTCTTGCTAGTTTTTCACTAGCACATTTGGAGCTTATAGCCTTTCAAACAAAAATTAAGGTGCAATATGTAGCAGAAAAGGCCTCTGAAATTGCAGCTATAAGTGAAGAAACCTCAGCTATGTCTGAAGAAATAATGGCATCAACGGAAACTATGAGTGATTTAGTGGAGTGTCTTAAAAATGAGGGGAATGAAAGTATTGACAGGCTCAATGCAATAGATAAGTTTAAGAATAGTTTTAAGAACTCACTTTTAGAAGTAGTTGAAAATTCAAAAGAGCTTATGGAAAAGATACAGAACATTGATAGTATAGCAAGTGATATATCAAATATAGCGAACCAAACTAATCTATTATCTTTAAATGCTGCAATTGAAGCAGCTAGGGCTGGAGAGTTTGGAAGAGGCTTTAGTGTAGTGGCAGGAGAAGTAAGAAAATTATCAGATGAGACTAAGAAGGCCATTGAATATGTTAACAGTATATCTGTTAATGTAAAAGATAAATCCAATAATACGTGCAAATCTTTAGAGGAGGCCCAAGTTAATTTTAATGAGTATTTAAAGGTATCAGCCAAGGTTATATCTTCAATTAGAAACAATATTGATGGTTTAAATAACGCTGCTGCTATGCTTGGAGAGATTTCTAAGACTATAGAACAGGAGGCTTCTATTTCAGAAAATCTTTCAAGACTATCAGTTAATCTTAATGAAACCATGGATTTTGGTGACAATATTAGAAAAGACTCGGATTATTTAAATTCCATTATAATTCCCCAACTTGATCTAAGTGATAGTAACACTATTATATGCAGACTTTCTCATAGATTAATAGATCACGCGGATTTTATTAGAAATCTTGTGAGAAATGTGGGCAGAATTAGCAGAGTAGCAGATCATCATCAGTGTAACTTTGGGAAATGGTATGACTCCAATAGGGGAAATTACGAGCATTTAAAAGAATATAAAGATATGTATGCTTGTCATGAGGAATTTCATAAAGCTGCACAAAAGCTAAATGAAAAGTGTACAGTGGAAAATGCAAAGATATTGGTACAAGCTTCAGGAAAGATACTTGAACAGTTTATCAAATTAGTAGGAGCATTCTCTAAAGAAAGTGACTATAGCAAATAACTGCAATGAATACACCGAGAAATAAGAAGTTGTACTTTAGCTGACTACATACAGTATAGTTTTAATATAAAAATAAAAAAGCTGATTTCTATTTAGGAATGATATAGAAATCAGTTTTTATTATTACTACATTTTAAAAAGAATCCATTTGCAGCTGTTAAGTTCATATTTAAGTTCGTAAACTCGTTCTACGCCTTTTATTATGCTTTGGCATTTGAATATAAGCATAGGATTTCCGGCTAGCTTTTCTAAATTGCTGCAAATTATCCTATCGATTTTGATAACACTATAAGTATCATCCTCATTGCAAATCCTGAATCTAATAGGTTTTGGGGTACCCTCTTCGGTAAACCAGGCTATCATTTGTATAGGTTTTGCAATTACTTTCATTGATATTCACTTCCTTATAAATTATAGGATGCTAGACATAGGAGGATAGTCATCTGTGCTAACACCACCGTTTACAGGTTTCACTCCAGAGTGAAGAAAAGCTGCTCTTACAATGGAATTAGATCCATATTTCATACGAATTGAATCAATTGCAGTGTCTAAAGCTTTTTCTTTATCTGAAATTTTGGTTTGAAAAAGAGAAAGTTGATTAAATTCATTAGAACAAAGCTCAGATACGGATACTCCTAAATGCCGTATGGGTTTTCCCTGCCACAGTTCATCAAATAGTTCGTAAGCATCTTTTGCTATACTGTTGGTGGAATCAGTAGCACAATAGAATTTTCTTTGTTTTGAGGAGTGAAAGAAATTACTGTCTTTTATGCTTACAGAGACCAATTTGCAGCAATTATGAGAGTTTCTCAGCCTCATGCCAATTGTTTCGCAAAGGGACAACAATACCATATGGGCTGTTTTTCTATCCTCTATATCAAAAGAGGTGGTAGTGGAATTTCCCATGCCCTTCATATTGATAAAATTACTTTTTTTTACTTTCGAATCCTCTATTCCATTGGCGTAGTTCCAAATCATTAATCCGTGACTTTTTAGTTTTTCTTTTAATATATTTATATCGTAGTTAGCCAAATCTCCTATGGTGAAAATGTTTAATTTATGGAGTTTAGGAGCAGTAGCTCTCCCTACCATAAATAAATCTTCCACGGGAAGGGGCCACATTTTCTTTGAGATTTCATTAGGGAAAAGAGTGTGTACCCTATCTGGTTTTTTAAAATCTGATGCTACCTTTGCCAAAAGTTTATTTGAGGATATACCAATGTTTACAGTAAAGCCTAATTCTTTTTTTACTCTATCCTTTATAGTGTTAGCTAAGACAACAGGATCATCATATATATTTTCCATGTTTGTAAAATCCAAAAAACATTCATCTACTGAAAATCTTTGAATAACAGGTGTGTACTCTTTGAGAATATCAACTAGTGCATTGCTGCAGCGAATATATAATTCATAACGGGGAGGGACTATAATAAGCTCTGGACATTTTTGTTTTGCTGAAAAAATGGATTCTCCCGTTTGTATATTGTATTTTTTTGCTGGTATTGATTTAGCCAAGATAATCCCATGCCTGCTTAAAGGGTCACCACCTACAGCCGATGGAAATTCTCTTAAGTCAATATTCTCTCCATGCTGAAGTTTATCTACTGCAGTCCAGGATAAATAGGCTGAATTAACATCTATATGAAAAATTATTCTCTTAGTGCACTTCACACAAAACCCCTCCAATACCAATATTTATCCTAAATCATATTATATACGAACCTATGTTCTGTTGTAAAGGAGAAAAATATTCGAAATTCCTACAAAAAACGCAGTAGTAAATTTCATTATTTTTAGCTTAGTAATGGTTATTTTAGCAATAAAGTGTTAATATTTTAAGTGAATATCCTTACGATAGAGAATATTAGAAGTATATAAATAAGTTTAAATATTAAAACATAAGTTGAATATACTAAAGGAGTTGGCAAGGATGGGATATAAATTAGTATGTATTGATATGGATGGTACACTTCTAGATGATAAGAAAGAAGTAAGCAAGGAAAATTTAGAGGCTGTGAAAAAAGTAACTGAAATGGGAGTTAAGGTAGCAGTTTGTACAGGACGTCTATTCACTTCTGCTAAATTCTATGCAAATTTGCTGGGTGTTAAAACACCTATTATATCATCAAATGGTGCTTATATAAGAGAAAAGGATAAGAATAAAGTTATATATCAATCTAATTTAGGTGAAGAAAACTGTAAAGAGATATTATCCATTGTTACTAAGTTTAAGATAAATGTATTTTTTAATACTCCTAGAGGGGTAATTTCATTAAAGCCCTTTGATAAGAATAATACATATATAAAGATGAATGAGACCCTGCCTGAAGGTGACAGAATTGAAATAATAGAAGCAGCAAATATTGAAGAGGAAATAAAAAAGTATAAAGATGATATTGTTAAGTGTATATGTATAGAACAAGATTTTGAAGAAATAAGTGCTGCAAAAAATGAAATTTCAAAATTAGGCAAATATGAAGTGGTCAGCTCAGGAAGGGATAATTTTGAGATTATGTGCAAAGGTGTATCAAAAGGAAGAGCTGCAAAGGTGTTAGCCGATTATTACAATATAGACAGCAAAGATGTTATATGTATCGGTGACAATGAAAATGACCTATCTATGATTCAGTTTGCTGGTATGGGTGTGGTTATGGGCAATGGCGATGAGCACGTAAAGACCTTTGCGAATTATATAACAGATACAAATAATAATTCTGGAGTAGCAAAGGCGCTTCAGGAATTAATAATAAATGCTAATCATAGTAATAATTAAATATAATTTCTTTACTAGAGAGGAAAGATAGAGTATCATATTATGATATAAACAGAGTTCTAAGTGTCAAAGACACTTAGAAATCGTTATCCTTTAGGGGAAATCGTTATCCAGGGACGTAGCAGCCGTTAACTCCCGCTTATAGAAGCGGGAGTATTACGGCTGGTAGTCATCGGATGAAATTATTGTTTAGGGGGATTGAACCTTGATACTAGAGAAGGAAAATTTGAATATAGTTTTATTTCAGCCAGAAATTCCGCAAAATACAGGTAATATAGCAAGAACTTGTGTATTAACAAATGCTAAGCTTCATTTGATAAAGCCATTGGGCTTCAGTTTAGATGAAAAGCATTTAAAAAGAGCAGGTTTGGATTATTGGCCTTATTTAGATTTAAATTTATATGATTCCTTTGAAGAGCTTAGAGAAAAATACAAAGATTCTACTTTCTATTTTTCTACAACTCACGGTGATAATAATTATAGTGAAGTTAAATTCAAACAAGGAGATTTTGTTGTATTTGGGAGAGAATCTTCAGGCCTTCCAGACAGTATAAAGAATAGTGATCCAGAAAGATGCATCAGGGTGCCAATGATAAAAACATCAGCAAGATCTTTAAACCTCTCCAATACGGTAGCTATAGTTGCTTATGAAGCTATTAGACAATTTGGTTTTCCGAATATGAAG
Organism: Bacillota bacterium; assembly: GCA_030706015.1. Taxonomy (GTDB): domain Bacteria; phylum Bacillota; class Clostridia; order Clostridiales; family Clostridiaceae; genus JAUZPI01. The sequence goes on along the minus strand of JAUZPI010000018.1, from coordinate 7,378 downwards.
TAGAGATGGGAGAGCAGTAATGGAAAAGATTAAAATTATAACAGACAGTACAGCAGATTTACCTCGGTTCATAATAGAGAAATATGATATTGAAGTACTTCCGCTGTTGGTTAATTTCGGAGATGAGTCGTATTTAGACGGCGTGGATATAATGCTTCCGCAGCTTTTAGATAAGATAGAACATAGCGGTATATTCCCTACTACATCCCAGATAAACCCTGAAAGATTTTATAATTGCTTTAAAGGATATTTGGATGATGGATATAAAATAGTTTCATTAAATTTATCATCGAAATTGAGTGGATCCTATCAATCTGCGTGTATTGCTAAGGATATGCTGGAAACTGAGGATATAGTTATCATTGATAGTTTAAATGTAACATCTGGTCTTGGAGTGCTTGTAATAAAGGCATGCAAATTAAGAGATGAAGGCTTTGGTATAAAGGAAATAGAGCAGAAGCTTATAGAGGCAATTCCTCATGTAAAAAGTGCACTAGCTTTCGAGAGACTTGAGAACTTAGTAAGAGGCGGCAGACTATCAAAAACTGCAGGAGCTATTGGAAGTATCCTTGGAATAAAACCTATACTTGCTGTAGAGCATGGTGAAATGGTGGTACGGGATAAGGTTAGAGGCAGTAAAAAAGCCGCTAGAATTATTATGGATTACCTAAATACAAAGGGTGTAAAGGAAGGAGAAACTGTTATTCTTCTTCAAGCGGAAAATAAAGATATTTTGCCTATACTAAGAGAGCATCTTAAAGAAAACAATAGAGATTTCATTGAAAGTGAAGTAGGATGTGTTGTAGGTACCCATTCGGGAACGGAAGCCTGCGGACTATTTTTTATAGAAGATTATTAAAAATAAAGTCGCTTAAGAGTAATTAAATTTGCTTTTAAGCGGCTTTTGCATTTTAAATTAGAATAGAAAAGTCCATACTGGGGAATCTAAAATTAGATTAATTTTCTAGGAGGGGATTTTATGAGTGCTAAAAAGCTAATTGCAGCAGTTTTGGCTGTAGTAATGATAATAAGTATATCAGCTGGATGTGGTAAATCAACTACAGGCGGCGGTGCTACATCAAAGAAAATAAAGGTGGGTTTATCTACGGACGAGGGAGGATTAAATGACAAATCCTTTAATCAATCTGCAAATGAAGGTATTAACAAGGCAGTAAAAGAAAATTCTAATATAGATTATAAGGCTATAGAATCGGCAAAGAAGGATGATTATAGACCTAATCTTATATCATTAATAGATAATGGAGCTGGGCTTATATTCGGTGTGGGATTTCAAATGGCTGATGACCTGGATGCTATAGCAAAGAAATATCCTGATAAAAAGTTTGCAATAATAGATGGAGTAGTTAATGATACCAATGTGGAATCACTTGTATTCAAAGAACAAGAAGGGTCTTTTCTCATGGGGGTAATTGCAGCTAAGGTCAGCACCAGCAATAAGATAGGTTTTATTGGAGGTAAGGATTCTGACTTGATAAATAAATTCGCCGCTGGATATATTGCAGGAGCAAAAACTATAAAGCCTGATATACAAATAGATGTGAAATATGCTAACAGTTTTGCAGATACTAATATAGGAGAAGAGATAGCCAAGACTATGTATGGCGGTGGATGCGACATTATATATCATGCAGCTGGAGGAGTTGGTATTGGAGTATTTAAGGCCGCGAAGGATATGACTAAACCGGATAAGAAGTTATGGGCTATTGGTGTTGATAAGGATCAAGCACTTTCTGTGCCTGAATATGCAGATGTTATACTTTCAAGTATGGTAAAAAGAGTAGATACTGCTACATATGAAACCGTTAAAGCTTATGCAGCAGGAAAATTTCAAGGTGGTGTGACAAAAACCTTTGGTTTGAAAGAAGATGGTGTTGGAATAGCATCCACATCTAATAAAAATACTCCACAGGATATATTAACCTTGGTGGATCAATATAAAAAGGCTATTATAGACGGAAAAATAATAGTACCAGTTAATAAAAATGATGCTGCTAATTTTAGAGGAAGTTTATGAGGCAGTAGTATTGATGTCATTAACTGCACTTTGATGTAAGTTGAGTGGAGTAGCATAATGAAAAATATGGAAGCTAGGTATTATATATTACCTAGCTTTTTCTATAAAACCAAGACAGTTTTCCTTTAAGGGGGTCTAAATATGAATAAGGTTATAGAAATGAAAGGAATAACCAAGGTGTTTCCAGGAACTGTTGCAAATGATGATGTACACTTTGAATTATTAAAGGGAGAAACCCATGTATTACTAGGTGAAAACGGTGCAGGTAAAACAACTCTTATGAATATACTGTATGGATTGTATCAGCCTGAAGAGGGTGAAATATATGTAAATGGGAAGCCTGTAAAAATAAATAACCCTAATGATGCAATAAAGCTTGGAATAGGTATGGTACATCAACATTTCATGCTAGTACATAATTTTACAGTTGCTGAAAATATAGTTTTAGGTATAGAGCCTAGAAAAGGGTTTGAAATTGATATACACAAGGCAATTAATGCTGTGAAGGAAATTTCTCGAAAATATGGCTTTGACGTGAATCCTAATGCTATTATAGATGACATTTCAGTGGGTCAGCAGCAAAAAGTTGAAATACTAAAGGCGCTATATAGAGGGGCTGAAATACTTATACTAGATGAACCTACAGCGGTGCTTACACCTCAAGAGATAGAAGAATTAGGAGCTATTATAAAAAAACTTAAGCAGGAGGGTAAATCATTTATACTAATAACTCATAAATTAAAAGAAGTTATGAAAATGAGTGATAGGGTAACTATAATTCGTAGAGGGAAGATAACTGGTGTAGTCAAAACGGCAGAAACCTATATAGATGAATTAGCAGAACTTATGGTGGGGAGAAAGGTTAATCTTACCGTAGAAAAAGGTATTACAAGGGTTGGCACTCCAATATTACAGATTAATAATTTGGTTGCAATTGACCAGAGAGGACTGCCGGCAGTTAATGATGTGAATTTAACTGTAAACGGTGGAGAAATACTAGGTATAGCAGGGGTAGACGGTAATGGTCAGAGTGAGCTGGTAGAAGTGTTAACAGGACTTAGAAAACCAAAGTCAGGAACTATCAGGTTAAAAGGTAAAGATATCTATGGCAAAAGTCCAAGGGAAATAGCTGAATATGGTATGGGACATATTCCGGAGGATAGGCATAAAAGGGGATTAATACTAAGCTATTCCTTATTTGAGAATTCAGTTTTAGGATTACATCATAGGAAACCCTTCAGTACTGGCATTAGGATGAATTATAAGGTTATAAGAAACCATTGCAGAAGGCTCATAGAGGAGTTTGATGTGAGAACACCAAGTGACGAAGTATCAGCAGGCTCCTTATCAGGCGGAAATCAACAAAAGCTTATAGCAGCAAGAGAAATTTTCAAGGATCCAGAACTGCTAATTGCAGCTCAGCCTACAAGGGGATTAGACGTTGGAGCTATAGAATATATACATGGAAGATTAGTTCAAGAGAGGGACAAAGGAAAGGGAGTATTACTGGTATCCTTGGAACTTGATGAGATTTTGGCATTATCGGATAGAATCGCAGTTATGTATGACGGCAAAATAGTAAAGATTCTAAGCAGAAAGGATGCAGATGAGAAAAAGCTTGGCATTTTAATGGCTGGTGGAGTACTTGATAAAGAAAAAGGGGTGAACGAGGTTGAATAGGACTAGTGAAAGTAAAAAGTCATTGTATATAGCTATAACAAATGTATTAAAGAGCTTGTTATTTCCGTTGTTCTCAATAATAATTTCTCTATTTATTGCTGTGTTTTTTGTTATATGGGCAAAGGGATACGGAATTGGAGATTACTTTACAGCATTAAATGATTTGGTGGGAACTATTTTGAATGGAAGCTTTGGGGATTCAACAAGGACTCTTGAAACACTGGTATATGTAACACCTCTTATTTTCACTGGAATAGCTAATGCTGTAGCCTTTAAATGTGGTCTATTTAACATAGGTGTTGAGGGTCAATTCACCTTAGGAATGCTGTCAGCAGCCATTATTGGTATTATACCTGGTCTTAGTCCCTGGGTGCATGTACTGCTAATAGTACTTGGCGGAATAGCAGCAGGCGGACTATGGGGAGCAATACCAGGATATCTAAAGGCAAGGTTTGGCACCAATGAAGTTATTAATACCATAATGATGAATTATATAGCTTTGTATGTTGTGAATTTTATAGTACTTCAGACACCAGTAGGCATAAAAGCAAAGTCAAGCACTCCTATTATTGAAAAGAGTGCTCAGCTTTTAACCTTTAGCCCAGATAGCAGGGCCAATATAAGCATAATAATAGCCGCATTATGTGCGGTACTTATAGCTTGGATGCTTTGGAAAACTACTATAGGTTATGAAATAAGAGCTGTAGGAATAAATCCCTTTGGTGCAGAATATGGTGGAATAAACATAGCAAGAAATACAATTTTAGCAATGGTGCTTTCTGGAGCTATTGGGGGCATTGGTGGTGCTACTCATGTTGCAGGTGTAATGTATCAGATTACTGATATGATGGCACTACTAGGCTATGGATTTGATGGTATAGCAGTTGCGCTTCTTGCAAAGAGTAATCCTATAGGCTGTATTCCAGCCGCCGTATTGTTTGGTGTTTTAAACAGCAGTTCAAGGATTTTGCAGCTAAACTCAATCCCAAAGGAGATAGTTTATTTAATTCAATCAGTAATTATAGTTTTTGTTGCCACAGATTATATTGTCAAGTATTTCGAAAACAAGAGAAAAAAGAAGGGGGCAATTGTAAATGGTTAGTTCGGTTTTAATAATATCGCTGATAGCCTCTACGCTAAGAATGGCTACTCCTTTAATACTTGCGGCTCTTGGAGGGGTATTTTCTGAGAAATCGGGAGTTGTTAATATAGGTCTTGAGGGTATGATGGTAATAGGAGCTTTTTTTGCAGTGTTTGGTTCTTATATTACAGGGAATCCTTTTATGGGTGTGTTGTTTGCTGCTGCCGCTGGAGGGGCTATTGCAGCACTTCATGCATTCCTAAGCATAAACTTAAAGGCAAATCAGATAATATCAGGTACAGCTATTAATTTGTTTTCTACTGCTTTTACCAGTTTTTTAATATTTAAGATATTTAAAAAGGGTGGGCAAACTGATATTGTACCAGGACTTTCCTATAATGTGCCAGGTTTTATGAAGACAATTCCGGTTATTGGACAGTTGATCAGCGGATTAAATTGGTTTGTCATATTTTCGATATTTATGGTAATTATCTCTAATTATGTATTGTATAAAACGCCACTTGGGCTTAGAATAAGATCAGTAGGTGAGCATCCTAGTGCAGCAGACACTCTTGGCATAAATGTATATAAGATAAGGTATCTTTGTGTCATACTTTCTGGTATACTAGCAGGTATAGGGGGAGCGGCGCTCTCTATAGGAATGACTCCCGTTTATAAAGAGGGAATGGTTTCAGGACGTGGGTTTATAGCTTTGGCTGCTATGATATTTGGTAATTGGAAGCCCGTAGGAACAATGTGGGCATGCTTTTTGTTTGCCTTTGGCAACGCTCTTCAGATAAACGCACAAGGTTTAGCTTGGAGTATACCAAATGAAGTATATGCAATGTTTCCTTACATTTTAACTATGCTTGCTTTGGCTGGATTTGTTGGAAAAACAACGCCTCCAGCAGCAGACGGCATTCCATACGAGAAAGGTCAGCGATAAATAAAAGCACGGCTTAACGTGCTTTTATTTATCCATATTAATATACTAGGCAAAGAATATGGTGGTGAGGATATGAATTTTGATTTTGAATTAAATTTAACCCAGCAGCAGAAATTAGTAATGACCCAGCAGATGCAGCTGTCAATAAAAGTTCTACAGATGTCCAGCTATGAGCTGAAGGAGCTAGTAGATAGAGAAGTTCAGGAAAATCCCACGATAGAAGCTGAATATAATGAAAGTGTGGATTTGCTGAATGAAAATATATCTTATAAAGATATAATTAAAAATTCAGAGGATAACAATAGATATGACTATAATCAGGTATACTCAAAAGAAGAAGAAGGAGTATCTCCCTTTAATTTTATTGCCAGTAAGGTTACACTAAAGGACTATCTAAATGAACAAATTTCTGAATTAAATGTTACCGATTACACAAAGAGCTTTTGCAGATATATAGTGGAGAATATAAATAGCAAGGGTTATTTAGATGAGGATATCGCTGTTATATCAAAGCAATTAGGAATAAAGCTTGCGCAAGGACAGCAGGCTTTGGCTATAGTACAATCCTTAGAACCTGATGGTATTGGGGCTAGGGATATAAAAGAATGCTTAAAAATCCAATTAATTAAAAGAAAATTGTTGAACAAATACATTGAGAAAATAATAGATGATTATTTAGATTATATTGCAGAAAATAAATATAGTTTAATATCAAAGCAATTAAAAATAACAATCAAAGAAGCTCAGGAATACGGTGATGTAATTAAGTCGCTTCAGCCTAAGCCATCCAGGGGCTTTTATACAGGAGAAGATACGGAATATATTATCCCAGATGCACATATTAGAAAAATTGATAATGAGTATTTTATTCTGATGAATGATGGGGTTATTCCAAAGCTTACAATAAGCGATACCTATAAAAATATACTAAATCAAGAACAGGATAAGGCTGCAGTTGATTATGTTAAGAAAAAAATTGATAGTGCAGTACTATTAATGAAAAGCATTGAACAGAGAAAAGGCACCTTATATAGAGTGCTTGAAAATATAGTTAAGCTTCAAAGAGAGTATTTTGATTTTGGAGAAATTTATTTAAAGCCAATGACACTAAAAGAAGTAGCCGATAATTTAGATATGCATGAATCTACCATAAGCAGAGCTATACGTGACAAATATGTAGGTGTAGATAGGGGTATAGTAAAGATTAAGGATTTATTCACCGTAGGGATATCATCGAAAAATTCCAGTGATGATGTGTCAATAATTAATATAAAGAATATGATAAGCAAGATGGTAGAAGAGGAAGACAAGAGTAAACCTCTGTCTGATCAGGCCATTTGCGATGCTTTAAATAAAGAAGGTATGAATATTTCTAGAAGGACCGTGGCAAAATACAGAGAGGAATTAGGCATAAGGTCATCAAGCAAGAGAAAGAGGTTCTAGCCCATTGATAAATATATCTAATTTTGCTAATTCGGTATCAACATAAGTAATTATAAACAAATTATTTAAATTTTTTTCAAAATACTATTTCAAAATTAGTTTATTTATTCTATAATAAAGATGTGGGACATGAGAGTAGCTGCTGGGACATTGCAAGACCAGAGGGGTGTTATTTTGCAAGAGATACTTAAAT
>JAUZPI010000179.1 GCA_030706015.1 Bacillota bacterium | reverse complement strand
ATACAAAAAGTACAGCAAATAAGCCGTAATCTTTTGCATATTCAATTATGTTTTCCACCTTTGCACCTCACTTATATTATACTACTTGTACTAGAATATTTTAACAATATAGCAATTATTTTAAAAGAAAAAACGCCCTGTTACTGAGCGTTTTTAGAGTATATTATTTTTACATTTACATAGATATTCGTAACTATTGGAAGTATCATCATTGAAACATATAAACCGTTTTTCCTGTATACCATGTAAGCTAATATAAATACTAACATATCGAATATTAATATTAACATGGTATTTTGTCCTATGTTCTTAAAACCTTTTATAGTGCTTGCAATAAACCAGAACCATATAGAAATCATTGTTATTACTGCAAACATTAAGCCTAGAACTACAAGTAAATCACTTTTAAATTGAATTAGTATGCCACAAATAGCATAAGGAATTAAAATCCATGAAATACATTTAATTATAGATTGTTTTTCTTTATCCATTATAAACCTCTTAAATATAATTTTAATTCCATTATATGCTATCTATGGTTATTTACAACAATTATTTATACTTTTTAGCTATAGATTTAACCCTGTTTGTCATTTCCAATATCTTTGATTTATCTGGATTTTTATAAAGGCTATTGGCTTCACTTGCTAGATCACTAACTTGTTTTTGTAAGTCCTTAATTTTAGCCTGTGTATCTGCTGTACTTGAAGAATTATTTAAGGTATTTATTTCATTTCTCATACCAGAAATAGCACTTGATGTTGAATTGTACAAATTGTATAAATTTTCTGTATCTGATTTAGGCTTTAATTTGCTCCACTGGCTGTCGCTCATTCCTTGTGGCTTATCTGGCACGCTTGTAAAGTTAAAACTATTATGATCCTGTGTTAAGGAATTTTTATTGTCATAAAAATCAGTAACATACTGGCTTGATTTTAAAGGATTAGCAACAAATTGACTTGTTATAGGATTAGCAACCTTGCTTAATACATTTCCACTATCATAATTAATCTTAGTAGTAGCAGGAATACCAAGCTGTCCTATAACACCAGTATAAGATTTAACTAAATAATCAATTTGTTTAGGTGACATATTGAGTTTACTTCCAAGTGCCTTTGATATTTCTGTTGTATTCTCGTCATATTGGTCTTGTGGTTTTCTTCCCTCCATACTTTGAGATACTATAGTTCTTCCTGCAAAGTCTTTGTTAGCTGTAAGATTTATAATCGGTGCAGCTAAGTTATTTTCCAATGGATTAGGAGGTGCGAAGTTGTCTAACAATGTAGTACCAAATCCCTTAAATGCCTCTGTATCTCCACTACTTGCCCTTAGTATTCTTTCGGTTAATGCACCAAGTACTGCTCCGTATTCTCTTGAACGTGGTATCTTAATAAAGGTTCCATCTCCTTTAGGAATTAGATAATAATTATCTTTGGTTCTGTTGTCAAGTGCCTGATAATCTGGATTATTCTTATTTACTGCATTAAGCAATAATGTAGGTGCTGTAACTATTGTGGCACCTTTTAAAGCTGTTTGTAGAGGTTTATCTTTAACTTGTCTTACTAGCTTATCAAGTCCTTGCACTCCTGCGCTTAGATATGGCACTCCTAAATCTAATTTCTTAGTTACATCTCCACCTTTATTAAAGTTTGTAGTAACCTCTCCTGCTGCATACAAAGCTTTTTGCACATCTCCTGTTTTTTCTAAAACCCTTTTAAATTCTGCATATCTAGGTAATGATTCAGTTAAATTATTAAGAACTTCTACCTTGTTACCTACATCAGTTAATTTTTTCTTAATAGGATTTATAGGTTTTGAGCCTGTAATTATATTTCCATCAGTAATTAGTTTTCTTTCCATAAGTTGTTCTGCTGTCTTATGTGCATTTTGAGGATTAAAAAAGTTTGCACTTTCCCCTCCAATTGCTTTATATTTCTGAAATTTAGGATCATTTTTAATTATGTCTTTAGCTGCCGAGCCTAAATCACCAAAAAATTTGATAGGATTGTTTTCACTTCCGTTTATATAAGCCGTTGGAACGTCTTTTACAACATTCCTTACTGCAAATACTGGGTTTTTAGTAGTTATAAGAGATTTAAAAGCATTGTTTACAGTTTTTAGTCCTTGCTCAAAACCATTTAAATCATTAGTTTTGTAAATACCTTGAAGTGATTCTAAAAGCTTTTTATCATGTATCTGCATATATTCTTGCTTACCGTTTCTTAAAACGGACACTATATTTTTAACATTAGAATTTACATCTTCTGGACTTATAATACTTGCAAATGGATTATCAGGATTAGATTGTATATAATTGTGTAGTAATTGTCCTACTTCATTATACCTAGCACGTCTTACGGTAGAGTCTACAAGGTTAGATAAATTAACTATAGGATTTACTATATTTCTATCTGAGCCTGTAACCTTTTTTAATCCACTTGTTTGATTAACAAAGCCTTTTTTACCATTACCAGAAATAGAGCCTTGTTCTAAATCTGTGAAATCTCTTGAAGCTGTTATATAGTTCTTATAAGTTTTTTGAAGTTGATCCCAAAGTTCGCTACTTACAAGCCCTGATTTATTTCCCCACTCATTCATAAACTGATTAGTAAAATTAACAAGTCTATCTCCGAGTGCTTTATATTCTGGATGTTTCATTTCTATAAGTGCAACGGCTTTCTGTGATTGTTCTGCTGTGGTTTCCTTATCTAAAGAAGTAGATTTTTTAGTTATCTGCTTATCATATACTTGATTACCGTTTTTATCTTTAACTAAAAAGCCTTGCTTATCTACTCTAGGTACCTGAACCGATTCTTCTCTTGCTCTATCTATATTATGTCTTTGAAATACATAGTTAAAAAAGTCTGGTTCTTCATTTTGTGGTATGTCTTTAGCTATTGCCTTTAAGGATTCCCCTATAGGATCGCCTTTCATATCCACTAAACCATCATGTAACATATGGCTTACTGTTCCACTTGCTTTCCTGCTGTTTATAGCTGCCATATATAAATTTTCATCAAGCTTTTTAAAAGGATATTCTGTGTCTACTCCATGAATATAAGCATTTTCTAACTTATCTTTAGCATTACCTATAAAACCAAGCTTTTGCTTATTATCTCCTGTAGTAAAATCTATATTAAGTCTTGTTTTATCTGTGGCACCAATAGAGGGATTATATTTAATAGGGTTAGGAGCCTCTACATTTGATTTTTCTAGGGTAGGTAATGTATTTATGCCTGTAGAGTTTAAATCGCTTGTAAGAGGCTTTGTGGTTCTTGCGAGTGGCTTAATATCTGCTCCAACTCCTGCTACTTGTCCGAGCCTTGCTTTTTCTGCAATATCTCTTATACTACTAGGATTTGTTTCTGCTTTTTGCATATCATTAAGTATCTTATCTAAGTTTATACCAAGTTCCTCTGCTCCAAGTCTTATTTCTGGTTCATCTAATTTCCAATTTCCCCAGTAATTCTGAATTGCTCTTACTGCATCATCATAATTACTATAAGCCTTATCTAGTGCTGTATTCTTTAGATTGTAAGTGCCTGATTTAATGTTAGATACTAAAGGCTTTTCCTCTACTGGTTTAAGTTTACCTAAAGGATTATTAATTGGTGTTGAAGTATTTGTCTTTGAAGTAGTTAAAGCATCACTTAAACTATTAGAATTTAAAAGTTTACTTCCTACCTTACCTAAAAGATTAGCACCTCCAAACATTAACCCTCCACCTATTGCGCCCTCTAAAGCACTTTTACCACTATCCTGTAAACCTTGAATTATATTTTCTGGTATGCTTTTATCGTTTGAACCTAGATTAAATCTTGTAGAATTTAAGGCATTTCCTAGCCCTCCATTAATGCCACCGTTTATTAGAGATTTGGTTAAACTATTAGATAGGGAATTAGGTAGCTTACTCGCTACCTTTTCACTAACTAAATTTGCTATATCATCAGCACCATTCAAAAGGTTCTTATTTGACGCTGTGCCTAGTCCTGTAATAGGTGTAGATAAAAGTCCAAGCATATTACCTGCATAACTTCCTACGGTATCTATAGCTTTATTCCCTGTGCTATTGCTATACTGTTTCATAGGTGCATTATCAGCTATTGCATTTTCTCCACCTACTGCCTTACTTGCCTCTCCTAATATGTTATTAACTAAAGGTATTCTGTAAGGTGTTTCAAGTGCGTACCCTAGAGGCTTCAATAAATT
>JAUZPI010000178.1 GCA_030706015.1 Bacillota bacterium | reverse complement strand
GCTGTAGAGTGCTTACTTATAAACTCTTTAACCTTATCATTATCTTTAGCTATTTCGATAAATCCATAGCCTATAGTAATTGATGTAGCTAGTAGTTTAAAACTTTCATAGGATATACCAAACATCATCTTAAACATATTAAATCCCCTTTATATATTTTTATGTACAGAGGGGACTATCCCCCTCATTTTATTCTTCTACTATATAGTTATATCTTTCTTTTAATTCTTCCTCGCTAATCTCTTCACAATGCCCCAAATCGCCTTGATAATAAGAGTAATGATTTATTACGTATGAACCATCTAAAAGCCTGTATAAGTCAATGTGGCTCGTTTTATCGTCACTGTAGATATTTGATTCTACTAAGTCTACATATTCATCTTCTATATAAACCTCTTCTTGATATACATTACCATTATTCCAGTACTCTATATAGTCACATAATTGATATATTTTAACTTCCGAAGATGGATTTATACTATCATCATTTGCATTATAGAAATACTTATTATCTTCTATCCATGAATCTAAGGTATCTTCGCTAACATATCTATTACTAGGTAAGGACATAAACTCCATGTCTATTGTTGTGTTTTCGGTAAGATAAATCCAGAATGATCTATATTCATCTTTAAGCTGTAAATAATTATCAAGTAAGTTTTGTAGCTCACCTTTTTCTATGTTTAAAAGCATATCATCTTGTTCACCAAAGAAATAACCTGTTTTAACTAAGCTTTCACTTACTAAAAACTTCTTTCCATCTTTATCAAAAACTTTTGAAACTATTTTCATACAATTACACCTCTTTTATAAATTGCATTATAAACATAGAAATTTCTATTATATCTGTCATGCCTTGAATTTTTTTCTAATACTTCTGGTTGATCTTCGTCTTTTATAATGTCAGAATTTAAAGAAATATTTATCACTCCACCATCTTTTAAATTAACCTCAAAAAGTTTTACTTTGTTCATTGTAATTCCTCCTATATACATTCTTCATCAAATAAATTTAATTGTCCTTCAAGTTCTGGATCTTCACTATATCTTTTCTTTACAAATTCTCTGTATTGTCTGGTGTACTCATAAGACTGTTTAAATATGTTACTTACAGCTTTAAAAAGTTTAGGCTCATGTTCATTTATTATCTTTAGTTCTTCTTCAAAATCTTTATTAAAAGGGCATCCTGCGCAACCTGTTCTTTTTAGCCCATATTCTGTATAACACTTACTATGTTCTATACTGAAAAAATCTTCATATATCCTTTTTGTGTTTTCTTTAAACCAGAATAAAGGTCTGTATTCATCTGTTTTATGATTAGCTTGATTATTGGTAAAACAATTTTTATATGCTGATGATCTTGTTCCTCCCTCAGCTTTTCTTACTCCATAGCAATTCAAATCAAATTTATTAATTTTTATAAAATCATGCACTGGATCTTTTTTAGCATACTTGCAACACTTAGAAGATATTTTGAAATTAGGTGGATTGGCTGTCATAAATTCTTTTAATCCTTTATTGTAACTAATATCAAATTTACTAGGTTTTTCTTCATCACCAAATTTATTACACCACCATCTTAAAGCAGCTTTACAATGTGGATATTCTTCGTATAAAACTTCAAATGATTTATTTTCCCATTTAAAACTATGTCTTTGAAGTCTTTCAATCCATTCGCTAACCTGTTTTGATATAAATGGCTGTCCGTAATCCCTGCAAGTAATAGGTATTGGCTTTTTAGCTTTTATAATTTCAATTGTTATATTATATTTAGTTTCTAACTCTCTTAGATGTTCTTTAGTAGCTTGATACTCTAGACCAGTATCAAAAAATACAAATCTTACTTTTGTTTTATCTATTCTCCAGAATAAATCTAGTAATAGATCACTGTCACTTCCTCCAGATATAGAACAAACTATATTTTTATAGTTTTCTATTTTGTTATTTGCTACTAAAAAAGACTCGAATATTTCTTTGTTAGTAGGTATATTACCCTTATCATATTCCTCTATTACCTGCATAATGCTTTCCTCACTTTATATAAATTTGTTTTATTTGCTTTCCATGATTTTATTATATGCTCATGTTATATAAATTGCAATATGTTTTGTAATATTATTTTATGTTTTTTAAAGATTTTTATTCGACAAATTTTTAAAAATAAAAAGTGCTAAATTAATAGCACCTTTATGTTATTTCATATGAGAATCTATTTTATCTAATATATCTTTTGAAAGCTTTTCTGCTAAGTATCTATATCCAGTGCAATGGTCTAATCCATCCTCTATAGCCTCCATTAATGTACCTATACGCCCTACATTTATAGGATTAAACTTTTCTGCTATTTTCTCATCTAATTCTTCTAAGGTTTCGCTAGGATCAAATACATATTTAGCATTGCCAATATACAATAAATTAAACTTATTTTCATTTTCTGTAATTATATACCTAGCTTCACTTATCCCCTCATTAAATTCTATAGAGATAACATCTCCACCTTGATACAATCTACTTAAATGTTTCATTTTATTAACTCCTTTAATTTAATTTTTATAGTGTATACTATGCAAATCGTATACGGAAAGTTATTAATTTTAATCGACAAATTCTGCAAATTAATGAAAATAAATCTAAGTAGGTCTATAATTAATGTACTTATAATGTAGGAAAAATAAATGGAATAAAATTCTAAAATAATCCTTGCAAATGTCATAGTTTTGTATTAGAATTAGAAATAAAGGAGGTGAAATTAATGGATGAAATAATTATAGGTACAATGAAGCTTGCAAGGATATTAAAGTGTGATGTTAGAACAGTATATAGATATTGCGATATAGGTATGCCTTACACACAAATATCTAAAAACAAGAGGGCTTACAATATGGATCAGATTAAAGCTTGGTTAAGCAGCAATAAGAAATAAGGAGAGGTGAAAAATAATGATAAGAATGAATGATATTTTAGGATTTAACCAAAGTATGGCTATAGAAAAACCTTACAATTTAAACGCTGAAAGTTTGTTGTTATATAAATGGATAGTAGAGAATAACAAACATTACGATTTTAATAATAAATATTATGAAGTGCATGAAAATATAGCTTTTTGCGAATATAGTTTTTTATCTATAACTTTAGAATTACCTATTTTATTTAATGAAGCAAGCCAAGATGATGATATATATAAACTTAAAAATATATTGCGTGGAAAACTCAATAAATTAGTTTATTGTATTGACGATACACAAAATCCAGATAAAGTCCTTATAGGAATAATAATAGCTCCATATATAGAATTAACATATAAATAGGTGCAAAAATGAATAAGACAAAAGAACGGTTAAGCAATAAAAAATAAAGGGGTGTGAATTTATGGGAAGCAGAATTAAAGCAAATGAAGTTATAGAAGAAAGGTATTTCAAAATGCCTAAAGCCTTTTTTACGGAAGATAAATATAAAAAAATGTCCTTAGAGGCTAAAGTAATATATGCGTTTTTAAAAGATAGAGGCGAATTATCCTTGAAAAATAACTGGATTGATGAAGAGGGATCAGTATATTTAATTTATACCAGAAAAGATATTAAAGAAATGTTATCTATTGCTGATAAGACTGTCACTAAAGCATTTAAACAGCTTGTTGAATATGAACTAATAGAAGAGAAAAGGCAAGGTATAAGCAAGCCAAATTTAATATACGTATGTCATTTAAATATTGCAGAAATAAGTGAGTCCATAGAGTCGTATAATTTACGATTCAAGAGTCGTAAAAATTACGATTCTAGAGTCGTAAAAAATACGATTCAAGAGTCGTATAATTTACGAGCAAATGATACTAATATAAGTGATACTGAAAAAAATAATACTGATATTAGTATAGGAGCTAAAGAAACTAAACATAAATATGGAGAATTTAATCATGTAAAATTAACAGATAAGGAATATAGTAAACTTATTGAGGACTTTGGAGAGGATAAAATAAAACTCTTTATAAAAAAAGTAGATGAATATTGTGAGCAGTACGGAAAATCTTATAAAAACTATAATCTAACTATTAGAAAATGGATTAGTAACGATAAGGATAATAAAAACAATTTTAATAAAGGAGGCTTTAAAGATGTTGCAGCAGGATACAAGTTCGACAGTGTGCGAAGTGTGCAAAGGAACAACCTGGATATTGATACAGAAAACATCGACTTTTAAAAGGTGTGAATGTTATGAAAGATCACAAAG
>JAUZPI010000177.1 GCA_030706015.1 Bacillota bacterium | reverse complement strand
ATTGAAGTTCTTTTAATAGTATTTCTCTGGCTATTTTTGACATATCTGTCACCCTTTTTAATGATTTGAATGGTAAAAAGTTTAAATCTTGCATTTTGGGTTTATTGCTCGGGTGTAAAATTTAACTTTTTGCAAGATTCATATTATTTAACTTGCATAATTAATTGCGTTAAATAATAATTTAGCGAAATTAGTCGAATTTTATATGTAGATTTATTTGTTTTTTAGTAATTCCTTAATATCCTCTGTTGAAAGATTTGAAAAGTCTACTTTATTGTTTATTGTAGTTTCACCAGAGGTTTCTACCTCGGTCTTATCTTTCCAACCAAAATTGTTTTTAAGGTTGAATATAATACCTGTTACCTGGTCTTTTCTATATAGTTGCTGTTCTACATATTCTTCTATTCTTGATTTAGCAGCCTTTATTGTGTCGTGATAATCTTCCTTTTTCTCGTATTCCAGTAAGTTATCTCTATGAATACCTATATGCCTACACATAGCAAGTATAGAGGGACGTTCTATATATTCTATATATTCAATTTGTTCTCCTGCATTGTTTAATTTAGGTTCTTCATGTGTTCTGACTGGTTTGCCCTCTGAATCATATTCATCAACTATAGTATCTGTTAGTTTATGAGTTATAGTGATAGAATCAAAGTAATGATTTATCTTATTGCTCATTTCCTCTACAGTTTTGAATTTAAGTGGTCTACCTATCGGCTTATTCATACTTTTATCCCTCCTTTACTATTTATTTATATATAAAGAAAAAAAACACCTCTACTCCAAAAGGTGCTTTTAAAAATATACAAAAGGGGCAAATATGGTAATTCTTTGAAAAACTACTTCATATTTATATTTTACCATATATATGTCTGTTTACATGGCAAATATTAGGCAAAGTATTAGCGCTTATTATTGATTATTCCTAACATTTTTTTAAGCGCTGATTCTCTTCTATATCTGCATGTTCTTTCAGAATAATTAAGCCTACAAGAAATGTCTTGCCACGTTCTATGTTCTATATAAAATAGTTTTATTACATTCTTTTCTTCATCAGTAAGTGATTCTAACGCATTATCTATCTTACTTATCATTATTTCCTTTTTCTTGAGTAAGGTTTGCAGGGCTGTTTTCTTAGTTATAAGTGTTATTGCTTGATCTTCTGTAACACTATGAAAGCTATTTGATTTACTTGTTTGTTCTTGTCCACTTATTCCAGGAGTGCCAAGTATCTCATACTCTATTTCTTTTATGTTTAAGTCTATATTCTCTATAGCCTGCTCATAATAAATATATCCCTCTAAACTCTCTTTAAGTTCTTCCATTCTCATAATACTTTCCCCTTATATATTTACTTTAATTCTTGCATATCATAGACTATATAGCCCTCTTGACTTAATATCTTCTTAGCCACTTCACTATTAGTTTGTTTATACGCTACATGACCATTGTCTTTTACTTTCATAGCTAAATATTTATAGCCTGCATCTTTAGTTTCTTTTATAATCCTTTTCTCTAGTTTAATAGCTTCTATCACTATTAATGTATTCAATATTTATACCTCTCTTATCTTTCCATCTCTTAATCTGCAAGTATCATAAGCTGTGCAACTTATGCAATAATCATCACAAAACTTACTATAATCCATTGCTTTATCTGCTTTACATTGCATTTCTTTTATTTTATCATCAGCTATTCCACTAGCTATAGTGCAACCTATTATCACTATAGCTATCATTATTATCATTAGTACGGAAAATATACTTATAAATACGTTTATATGTTCCATACTTTTTACACCTCTATATATTATTTAGCTTTACATAGCTGTTCTAATTGTCTTATGTTGCCTCTACAAGCACCATGACAATTTTCTTTAGCACCTTGATATGTCATTGATAGTACACAGAAAAAGCAATCTCCAAAAAACATATCACTTTTACCAAACATTCTTTTTGCTTTACGTTTCCACCTTTTATTTCTCAATATAACCACCTCTTATATATTTTCTTGGAATTTTAAAATCGATTGTAATCCATTCATTTGAGATTGTATAGCCTCTAAGCTATCCCTAGCACTTTTATACCTTGCCTCTGCTAAGTCCCTCTCAAATTTTAAGCTACTAGTGACTCCACGTGCGATATCTGGTATTAATGTCGCTTGTACCCTTTCCTCTCTAAGCCTTACTATCTCTAGACTAAGTGCTTTTCGGTATTGTTGCTCCGTTTCTGCCATCTTCTTCGCCAAAGAGAATAAACTTTCACTCCCTTTTAGTAGCCTTTTACCACTTTCGTATATCTCTTTATTGATAGTTACTACATCTAAGACCACTTTTCCCTCATTCTCCATAAATTCACCTCTTAATAGAATCTTTTGTTAGTTCTATTCACATTGTTTAAAGCTCCACCACTTCTAAAATTATCTGCTTCTTTAGCTGCTTTAAGTTTTTTCTTCTTCCTCTCCTGCAAGGCTTTTATCGTAAGCTGTGCCTTTTCATGAGCTGTTAAATTATTCATTGCCGATATACCCTAAATTATGATTGCTTATTAAATCTTTTCTTATTTTGTTTAAGTCTAAGATTTCATCTGGGATTATACAGGACTTGAAAACCGTATACTCTTTAAGTATCTTTATCTTTTCTGTAGTTATCTCATATAAGGCACTATCAGTTCTTACTTGAATACTGACAGGTTGAAACTTAGGATAAAGAGCGGCTATATTTAAACCTTTCATGTAGTCCTTGCGCCAATCGTTATAGTATTCAAGTGCTTTTTCTCTTGTTATGCTAAATGCTCTCATTAGTCTATCGATTGTTTCTTTTTTTTCTAAGGCTTGACAATTATCTAGTATTCTCTTCACAGCTTCAAAAGTTTTACTATTCATTTACTCACCTCTTCATATCCCTCTATAATCATTTTATCGCTCATACAAGCCCTTATTATACTTTCCCTAGTGTAATATCCTTTTTCACATTTAAAACGCTTAGATAGTCTCCTAATGTTATTAAAGGATATACCCAGAGTATTCATTACATCTTCTAGTGTGAAATAGTTCTGACAGAATAATATTTCTAAATTATTTTGAAATCTTAGCTTTAGTTTTTTATCTAGTACATGTCCTAGTCTTCCATGTACTCCGTTTGTACCTCTATGATGTTCATAACATAAATGGATATGATTTAGTTTGCAGTTTTCTAAAGGCTTACATTTACTCCTAAATACTATGTGGTGTAGTTCCCCTGGTTTATATATATCATCTTCTAAACATATCTCGCAGTATTCCATGCTTATCCCTCTATAATTCTTCTAAGGTCTGCTAAGATATCTCTAATACTTCTATCGGCATTTACAGAATAATCACACTTTACTGAGTTAAACTTACTTTCATCATGTAGTATTCTGTTCATAGCTTCATTCATAGCAAGTTTTCTATTAGTTCCATCACCATTAAAGATTATTCTGTTTTTCATTCTCTGATAGCGTTCTTGTCTGCTACAACGTAGATATACAACGGTGATTTCTGCATCTTTTACTGACTCTCTTAATTGATTTATTCCTACAGGATCTATTACGTATATACTTACGCCTTTATTCTCGTACTGTTCTTTAGTAGCCCAGTAGTGTTCATTATCGAAGTACGTATAAGCAATTACTGGCTCTGGAATATAAATCATATCTTTAACTCTAGCGTAATCATCTGTAAATATATGTCCATATTCCCCCTCGTATCTAGGTTTTCTTGTTGTATAACTCTTAATGATGTTATATCCCTCTGATTCTAAATCCTTACATAGAGTAGTTTTACCAGAACCACTTTCACCGACCAAACAGATTATCTTGTCCATTTTAATACCCCCACTTTAAATCCCTTTTATTATTCATTATTTTCATAAATACATTTACATATTTGCATATTTTTTCAGTCTTTTTCACTTTAATTTCAAGTGACGGATTATTTAAAGCTGTCATTTCTTTTATTGTAATGCCTATACTATCTAATGAGATATAACAATCTCCATTATCTGCTATACGTCTAGCCTCTTCTTTTGTATAAAGTCCTGCCTTAGTTAAATCTGAATAATATCCACTATTATTTTTACCCCAGAAAACCAAATTATCATATCTCGACCAGTAATTATGCCTTAAACATATGATTAAATATTTCCTTTCCATAAATTCTCTCCCCTTTTATTTTTAATATTCGGAATATTTTAATTAAATTTTGCGTATAAATTAAGGTTAATCCTCCGTAGAGATTGTACACTCTTCATTGTACTTATCTAATACCTTGTCCAATTCTTGTTTTATATGTTTTTT
>JAUZPI010000176.1 GCA_030706015.1 Bacillota bacterium | reverse complement strand
CAGTTAAAATGGGCAGCCTACAATCTAGGTGTTAGTCATTTGTGGCATTTTAGTAAATCACCTTTAGAGATAACTTATAAATCTACGGGACAGAAGATATTATTTAGAGGACTTGATGATCCAATGAGTGTTACTTCTATAACTGTTGAAAAGGGTTATCTTTGTTGGTGTTGGTTTGAAGAAGCGTTCCAGGTAATGAATGAGGATGATTTTAATAAAATTGATATGTCTATAAGAGGTGAGATACCTAAAGGGTATTTTAAACAAATAACACTAACATTCAATCCTTGGAGCGAGAAACACTGGCTTAAGAAAAGATTCTTTGATGTTAAAGATGATGATATTCTAGCTATAACCACATCATACAAGTGTAATGAGTTCCTTGGTGATGATGATAGAAATATCTTTGAAAAAATGAAAAAGAATAGTCCTCGAAGATATTCTATTGAAGGTGAAGGTAACTGGGGTATTTCAGAAGGTCTTGTATATGAAAATTGGGAAGAAAAAGAATTTGATTATAGGGAAATCAGTAAAAAGCCAAAGGTTAAATCGGTTTTTGGTTTAGATTTTGGTTACACTAATGACCCAACAGCTTTTATATGCTGCTTAGTGGATGAAGAAACTAAGCAGCTTTTTATTTTTGATGAACATTATAAAAAAGCTATGGTTAATACTGAGATTGCTGAAATGATTAAATACAAAGGCTATGCTAAAGAAACAATAATTGCTGATAGTGCAGAGCCTAAGAGTATTGAAGAAATAAGAAGGGCAGGCATACCAAGAATAAAAGAAGCTGTAAAAGGTAAAGACAGTATCCTAAATGGTATTCAGTTTATTCAGCAGTATAAAATTTATGTTCATCCCAAGTGTGAAAATACTATTATAGAATTGTCTAATTATGTGTGGAGCAATAAGGATGGAGAAATAATCAATAAGCCTATAGATGATTATAATCACTTATTGGATGCGCTAAGATATGCTATGGAAAACCTAAAACGTCCAAAATTCATAATGAAATAATAGAGAAAGGAGGAACAACTGTGGGGATAAAAGAAAATTTAAAAGCTTTTAGAACAGGATTAAGTATTGCTAAAGCTGGACTTCAAAATGGTAATCAAGGTATTACTGCAAGCTTACAAAACCTATTGACACCAAAATGGAATCAACCTCCTGCTCGAAATACATATCAAATATTGGACATGTACTCTAAAAACCCTAGAATGAATCCAATTCGTAAGATAAGTGAAGATGTAGGGGGAGCAAAGTTCAAACTTTATACTGGACCAGATAAGAAAAAAATAATAGAAAATCATCCTCTGCTAGATTTGTTAAACAACCCTAACCCAATGCCAGAGTGGACAGGATACCTTACTAGGTATTTAACTGAGGTATATATGCTACTTAAAGGGCAAGGTTATTGGGTGCTTGAAAGAAATGGTTTGGGTATGCCAACAGAAATATGGCTATTACCTCCGCATTGGATAAGAGAAACACCTTCTTTCTATAGACCATATTACACCGTACAACCTTTAGGAGTATCCACTTTAGGAGTAATGTATATACCTCAAGAAGATGTAATTCATTTTAAGGACCCGAATCCATTAGACCCATATGCAAGAGGTATAGGACAGGCAGAAGGAATAGCAGATGAAATAGAGACAGATGAATTTATGGCAAAGTATGCTAAAAGATTCTTCTATAATGATGCTACACCGCCTTTTGTTGTAACAGCACCAGGAGCGCAAGAAGAAGAAATTGACCGAATGGAACAAAGATGGATAGAAAAACATGGCGGTTATAACAAATCTCATGGACCAGCTTTCATGAACTGGGAAGCAAATATACAGATACTTAAAGAAACTAATAGAGAAATGGAATACATAGAAAGCAGAAGATTTCTAAGAGATTTGTGCAATCAGCATTTCAATGTGCCGCCAGAAATACTAGGTATAAATGAAAACAGTAATAGAGCCACAATAGGTGCAGCAGAATATATCTACAGTAAAAATGTATTAGTGCCTAAATTTAGGCTTGTTGAAGATACAGTAAATACTCAGCTATGCCCTATGTATAAAGATAAACCTTACTTTGAATTTGACAATGTAGTGCCAGATGATAAGGAATTTGAATTAACAAAAGCAAATGCTGGTGTAACTAACAGCACAATAATGGTAGATGAATGGCGTAAAGTTAACGGTATGGAAGAGTTGCCAAACGGACAAGGGCAAGTTCTTATGGTTAAAGTGGGGGTACAACCAACTAAACCTCAGGATCTACAAAACTTTCAAGCAGGAAGAATGCAACAGCAAAATAATAACAATAATCAGCAGGAAGATAATCAAGAGGATGCTGGCAAGATGATTAAATCATTAACTAAGATTCAAAGAAAAGCCGTAGCTAAGGCAATACAAAAGAAAAACGCAACTAGAATTAAGGATAGAGATAAGTTATCTAAGCCACTAGAAGATGAATTTGAAGAAGCTATGAAGTCATACCTAAATGATATGAAGAATGATGTTATAGCTAAGGTCAAACAAGGTGCTAAGAATCCTATCAATACTGGTAAGTGGGATAAAGAATTAGAGAATAGAGTAAAACCTTTATACGAGAAAATCTTTAAAGCTGGCGGTCAATCTGTGGTTGATGAATTTAAGGGGTATAAAGATATAGTTACAAAAGATTCGGAATTAGATGATTTTGACGTATTCTTCGATTTTAAAGACCCTGCAGTAAGTAAAATGATTAAAAGCAAATTAATGAAAATTAAAAATATAAATCAAACCACTAAGGATAATGTAGCAGATTTAATTCAAGAAGCTTACGAATCAGATGAAGGTTTTTCCATAAATCAAATAACTAAGCAGATAGATGAAATGCCTGACTTTGACCAAGCCAGAGCAAGAACTATCGCACAAACAGAAACTTTATCAAGCTTGAATATAGCAACATCACAAGCATATGTTCAAAACAAGGATTTGATTGATGGCAAGGCTTGGCTAAGCAATGGTGATAGTAAAACTAGACCAGCACATTTACAAGCTTCAATGGATTATACAGAGGATAGCGCTATACCTGTAGATGATTATTTTACTGTAGGCGGCGAAGATTGTTTATGTCCTGGAGATGAATCACTGTCCGCAGAAAATGTTGTAAATTGCAGATGTTGTATGGCTCCAGTGGTAAAAATAGATTAAGAAGGAAGGTAAATTGATAATGAATATGTATTCAATAAATGCAGACGAGGTGTTAAAAGCTAAATTACTAGAAAAACAATCGAAAGTAATATATCAAATAGATGAACAGTGTCGAAGATTATTTAATGCAAGGATGAAATGCCTCCCGGAAGCAGCTATGTTAGCTACTGATGAACAGATTTCTACTAAAATAAATGAGTTGTTAGAACTTAAAAAGAAATGTATAAATTTAGATTCTTTTGGAAATGTAGATTCATCAATATTGGATACTTACGAGATTGACTATAAAGCTTAATCGAGGTGATTAAATGTTATTAACCGAAGCAGTATTAAAGCTTTTAAACGAGCAAATTAGCCATGAGTTTAACAATCAAACTATTTATAGAAATGTACAGGCTTATTTTTCAAACCTAAATCTAAATGGATGGGCTGCTTATTTTGGACAACAAGCAGAAGGAGAATACGATCACTATAAACATATTATTGCTTATTTAGACGATAAAAATGCACCTTATGAGATTAATGTATTGCCTTATGAAAATTACAAGTTCGGTGATGTGAAAGAAATACTTAAGAAGTATTATGACACTGAGATATTAACAACTACTAAGCTTTATGCAATTGCAGAGCAGTCAAAGGTAGATAACGACCATGGAACTGTAGATTGGTTATATACAAGTCTGGTATCTGAAGGTGGTTTATCTCTTATAGCGGAGCAAATAGAAGAGGAACGCTCGGCATTGGATTTACAAGCAGAGGTACTTGACGGATTAGGAGACAATGAACAGCTTAACATGCAATGGATACGAGAGATTGATAAAAGATTGTTTGAAAGGGTGAATGGTTAATTGAAAATATTAGCATGGACAGGTTTAATACTTATGATATTAAGCACTTTAGTAAATTTAAACTCGGTATTTACGGATAAAAGTAAAAAAAGTGATAGAATTCTTTGTTTTATCGGTGCAATTATATATGCAAGTTTGACATATTTCTTTTATTTATATTTATTTGGAGGTAGATAGAATGGCTAAATACAGAAAAAAACCAGTTATAATTGACGCAATAAGATGGGACGGAACAAATGAAACTGAATTAACAATTTTCATGGAACAAGTTCATAGATTTAACTCAGTAACATTAGAAATTGAAATTCAAACATTAGAAGGATTAATGAAAGCTAGTCTAGGTGAT
>JAUZPI010000175.1 GCA_030706015.1 Bacillota bacterium | reverse complement strand
GATGAGGGAAAATACTTACTTAGTAATTCATTCAAGATACCATATTTCGATGTTGGAATGGTTGGACAACCTAATAAGTGGGTAACATTATATGTTATGCTATTTGAAATGTATTGTGCTCGGTAAGAACATGCTTGAAAGTAAGAACAATGATAATTAGAATAACTGTTATCACAAAGAACAAAAGAATCATAGGATAGAGTCATTTCTATAATAATTTTAAACATCTAATATACACAAGATTGGTGAACGTACGCCCGCATATGGTATGAAAAATATGCTTTATGTGATGTTTGAGCATAACCAGAAGTTGTTTTACTTCATAATGTCTATTAAGTACGTAGTAGTTAATAGTGATTTTGTTTGAAATTACTGGAAATTTGCAAGGGGGGACGTCATCTAACAATATGTTTCCGACATCGCCACAGCCTAAGTGCGAGCACTAAGGTTCTGACGACATCGGAAACACGAAACGTTAGTTGAAATCCAACTAAGCTTCAGGTTGATGAGTAAGCTATTAAAAGAATTAAGATAAAGGAGTTTAACTTAATGCAGTATGGTATTAAAGATATAGGATTTGACAATTATTATTTTTGGTTTTATTTCTTAGAAACTGCTTACCCTAACGGTTACAATGAAGAAGCAGATGTATCAGTTGGAGAAATAATTGAACAGATTTTTGATATAGATATTAATAAAACTTCTAATTGGGTTAATAATTTTACAGGATATTATGAGGGCGTAATGGATGAGAGTGATGGATATTTGAAAAATCCAAATATACTAGCTATAAATTTGGCACAAGATATCGTTTTTAAGATTGAATTTCATCCAGGAGATACTATTTATTATTTTAATGATATACAAATAGGATGTACGGGCCCTCACTGGCAGCTATATTGTCTTACTTGGAAAGAATTAATTGAAATATCAGGTAAGGCTAAGGATAGTGATTATATATTTCTGCTTTTACTTCCAATTACAGCAATCACGAGTGAAGATAATCTGGAAGAAATAAGAAAACTCATAATTGAAAAGATTAGTGGATTCAAAGCTATATCTCATGAAAAGGATATGGATTTAGTAAATGCTATCATCGAAGGACTTTATATTGATGAGGGATTTTCTGAAGAAAAAGATTTAGGTGTAGTATGCAAGAATAATTATAGTGCAAGATTTCCAAATGTAGAGAGTATGGATAAAATAAGAAAGCTTAATAAATTATTAGTTCAAATAAGGGAACAGTAGATTCCTTTTGTACGTCGATGCAACTAGGGACTTCAACTAACAAAATGTTCAAGTCCGCTTTGTATGAAAAGACTGCAAAGCACACCTGCGAGCCTAAGATAAAAGCTATCTAAGGCTCTCGGCGTCTTGAACAAGAAACGTTAGTCGTAATTCAAAGTATTTAGAGTAAATATAATTGTAAGGAAAGTATCAAATAGGTTATAATTATCTTAGAGAAAATAAAACTTTGGATGTGATAAAATGGCCAAATATATTGAAAATGATGACAACTTTTTGATGTCACCCAAAAATGACTTTGCATTTAAAATGTTATTTGGGGATGAAAGGAATAAGGATATATTAATTTCATTTTTAAATTCGATTTTGAAAGATAAAGTAAGAGATCTTACTTTGATAAATAATGAATTAAAGAAGGAATATATAGATGATAAGCATGGGATTTTAGATGTAAGGGCAATAACGGATAAGGGCACAAATATTGATATAGAGATATAATTGCTTAAGACTAAGTATATGCCAGAAAGAACATTATATTATTGGTCAAAGATGTATGTAGAGCAGCTACAATCAGGTGATAAATTTAGTAAGTTAAAGAAAACCATAACCATAAATATTTTAGATTTTGAGAGTTTACCAGTTGATAAGTTTCATAGTTCATTTCACATGATTGAAGATGAAACTGGTGTAAAACTAACAGATATAATTGAAATACATTTTCTTGAAATGGCAAAACTATATGAATATAAGAAACTTGATGAGAATGATACATTAACACAGTGGATGATGTTTTTAGAGTCTAAATCAAAGGAGGTGCTTGAAATGTTATCAGAAAGAAATAGTGAGATAAAAAAAGCTTATAATATTCTACAGGTAATGAGTAAGGATAAAGAAGCAAGGGCACTGTATTTAGCTAGAGAAATGGAGTTACATGACGAGTTGACTAGGATAGAAGAAGCTGAGGAGAGAGGAAAAAGATCTGTTGCAATCAATTTAATTAATATGGGAATGGACGAAGATACTATAATTAAAGCAACAGGTTTGAATAAAGCTGAAATAAAGAAGATAAAAGAAGAAAGTAATTAATCTAAATATGGAATAGGAACGCCGACTAACAAAATGTTGCAGTCCACCTTGGCTGGTGGGCTCTTTTTATATAGGTTTGCGGCAATATGTGGTTTATGATCAATATATAGGTTAAGAATAAAATTATCGCCAAGGCACATTCCTTCACTGGTGCAAGCACGCTCATGGGTATTACTATTGGATCCGGTTCAGGAACGTCAGCAACAAGAAACGTTAGCCAACACTAATTAAATAAAAATATTAAAATCTCAACAAAAATGATTAAGATAATGGTAAAATACTGTATAATATAATTAAGAAAGAGATGATAATATGGAAAGACTAAAGCCACTGAATGACTATGTGTTTAAGAAATTATTTGGTGAAAACGAAGCAAAAGAAAATTAATAGCATTTTTAAATGCTGTTTTAAATAGAAAAGATAGAGATAGACTGGTGAGTTTAGAAATAATTGACAATAAAGAACTGACAAGGGAAATGATAGATGATAAAACAGGAATTTTAGACGTTAGGGCAAAAACGGAAGATGGAATACAGTTAGATATAGAAGTTCAACTAACAGATCAGAGGAATATGGATAAGCGAACTCTCTTTTACTGGGGAAGATTATTTAATGAAGGAATAAGTAAAGAACAAGATTATAAAGATTTAGCAAAAGTAATAACTATTAACATATTAGACTTTAATTATATTAAACTAAATAAATTTCATTCAACATTTCATTTATGGGAAGATGAAGAAAAAAGTTATATGTTAACTGATTTAGTTGAAATACATTTTATAGAAGTCTCCAAATTTAGAGAGTTAAGAGAGGAAAATTTAAAAGAGGATAAATTACAAAGATGGTTAGCATTTTTTAGTAGTGACTTATCCAGTGAAACTTTAAAGGAGTTGATGGGTATGGATGAAGATATAAAAAAAGCAGAAGAAAGACTAGAATTTTTAAGCAGTGACCCTAAAACAGTAGAATTGTATAAGGCTAGAGAAAAGGCATTACATGAAAGAGCAAATATGATAAACAGTGCAAGAGAAGAAGGAATAGAGAAAGGCAAGGAAGAAACAGCAAAGAACTTATTACTAATGGGATTAGATATTGAGTTTATTACAGAAGCAACTAAATTAGATAAAAAACAAATAGAAGAAATAAAGAAGAATTTGAATTAACAAAGAAAACCGCATAGGCTAACAAAACATTCACGTCCGACTTATCGTTACTTTGGAGAAGGTTTTTGTAGTAAGCCGAGTCAAACCCCTCAGCCTAAGATAAGAGCTATCTAAGGCTGAGGGGTTTCGTGAATGTAAAACGTTAGTTGAAACCTTTCTAACAAATTACATTCTGAGAATAGGAGGATAATTACATGGTAAATAGAAGAGAATGCTTAAAATATATAGAAGGTGAAAACTCAGATGGAGATGATGCAGCCGTAGTCATTGTCAGTACTTTCGAAGATAAGATTATAATCGGAGTTACAGAGCAACGCGGCGGTGATGCAGAAGTTTGCTTGGACTTAGAAAAGGCCAATGAACTTATGGACATCTTGAGCAGTGCTATTAAGAATGTTGAGGAGTATAAGGGAGAAGCATTAAAAGATGGAATTAAAAAAAACTAGTAGAAGATTTATTTCAGAATTAACTAGGAAGTGATCATATGTTAGCTTTAAGTGATTTTATCAAGAATAGCGTAGAGTCTGATGAAAGTTACCTTTGTTACAATATAAAGGATTACGTGAGAATATTAAATCAAACAGTACAACAGGATAAAGAAGAAATAAGAATTAATACAAGAGATTAAAAAGAATTTGCATTAATTTATAATATAGCTAAAAAACACGGCATCTAACAATGCATTTAAGTTCGCTTTGGCTGCCTGTGATGCCTTGTCGCACAGCATATAGCAAAAAATTTCCGTTCAGCTTGGCCTGAAAAGATAGGCAAGCTACACATGCGACACTAAGCCAAGTCTAGCTAAGTGTCGCTGCTTCGGAAACTGGAAACCTTAGACGAAAGAAAGCACAGTTCAAACCATAAAAAGAAGGTGATTTTTTGAGAAGATTGAGAGACATAGTATATTTTGATACATCATT
>JAUZPI010000174.1 GCA_030706015.1 Bacillota bacterium | reverse complement strand
TTATCAGCTAGGGCTTATTAAAGTGCGCAATTTTTTATTTATAGAGTATATCGTATCTTAAATCACTATACAAATTTCCACAAAACGTTAAAAGGAGGCTGCCGCCTCAGCATATTTTTTATGCTAATGCGACAGCCCCTTAACTATTAGTCATTCTCTTTTGTTTACTTACCACTAAGCTTACTGAAAAAATAGCTATGGCGAAGGCTAATTCTATAAACATGCAGTTAAATATTGGTGAAAGATTATCAAAGCTGAAATTTGATAGGGTACCTATTGCATTATTTGCTTTTACATACCAATAGGTTGGATTAAAGCTGGCGATGGTTAATGTTTGTTTACTTAAAAGTTGCTGTGGCACGAATACCCCGCTAAGGAAGCAAAGACCTAACGAAAGTACATTGGCTATTGCAGATTGGGCACTCCTGTTTTTTATTAATAGTCCTGCCAGATAGCTTACGCTTAATGCTGCTATTGTAAAAATTAAAGCATTAATGCACAGCAGTAGTCCGTTATAGGAGAATATATTCTGTCTGTTTAGTATGAGCCCTAAAATAACCATAGCGCCATAGGAAATTAATGCAAAAGCTAGGTTTGCAGCAATCAACTGCAGATTAAAGGTCCTATCTTTCATTGGAGAGCATAAATTTCTTCTTTTTAAGTTTTTGTTGTTAAATACCATTAAGTTTGAGCTGACTCCAAGCACCAGCATGGCAAATAGAGAATAGGCAAGATAATTAAAATAATTTACTGCAAAGCTATTATCTTGTTTTTTTGCTCCAAAGGTTTTTAGATCAATCTGAACCTCAGAAGAGGCATCCTTGGATACTTCTTTAACTAAATTCTCCTGGGTTATTCCTGGGAGATTATTAACATATATTCTTGCAGTATTAAAATATTTATTAACCGCCATATCAACATACATTCCAGTTGTAGAGTTTGGCACTATTGTTTTTTTTATTTGTACGGGTTTTCCCTGCAGAAAACTTTTAGTGAAATCCTTTGGTATAGTTATAATATAGTCTACATCTCTAAAAAATAAGGCATCCTGCAGTTTTTCTTGTTTGTTTTCAACATCAACAAAGTTCACATAATTTGACAAGTAATTCTTAAAGCCTTTAGTCAAAGCAGTATCTTCATCTAAGTTAATAAAGGCTGCGTTGGTTTTGGTCTTAGAAAAGCTTCCTTCCTCTTTGGGGGATGAAGAAATAGAGAATATTAAAGATAGTGCTAAGAAAACTATTAGATATATGCTTATTTGTTTCATATTAGCTTTAATAATTTTAAAATAAACCTTAAAGACTTGCATATTTCTGCCTCCTTATATTGAAGTAGGTTACTAAACAAAATACTACTGATAAAGCTATTAGTATGGAAACATTTATAAAAAACCTTTCGTGAGTATTATAATAATAAAGAGTATAAAATCCGTCGGTGATAAGTGCTGATGGATTAATATATGCTAGTATTGGAATATTCTTTTCCACAATATACTTAACATTTGCATACATCATGCCTGATAAATAAGCGCCAATATTAGTAATAGCTATTAAAATTGCTATCTTGATACCTTCACCTTTTTTAACCAAGGCACTTATCATCGAACCAAAAGAAATTCCTGTAGCACAGCCTACAAAACAAAGCAGTAAAATATAAGGTAGCTGGTTACCAAAATCAACTTTTAAGGCAAAATGTAAATATGCTAGCAAGATGAGAATATCTACAAATTGAATTAAAAATGCAGCTAAGAACCCATAAATAAATACCTTCATTTTGTGTACTGGTGCCATATTAACTCTAGCTGCCCTCTTTGATAAATCAGCCTGTATATCAGCAATTTTCTGTAAACCTAAAAAGCTTCCATATAAACATGCCATGGCAATAAGTGAATAAAAATAATTTAAGGTAGTGTCAGGTTTTCCTCTGGAGGGTGAGATTTCTTTAGTATATTCTTTATAGGAAAAGGCATCTTTAATCAAACCTGAACTCATGGCTTTTGGATCGGTTTTAGCAATGGTGGATAGTGTGCTTTCACTTTCTTTATAATTGTCAAGAAAAGTTTTAATTATAGTTTGATTTAAGCCTGAAGCTTTAACGGCTAGATTTATATCTGGATTTAAATATATATAGCCGTCTATTTTGCTGTTTTTAAGAAGTTCTTCGGCTTTTTTCTCTTCTGTAAAGGTTACATTGAAAAGTTTATCCGAACCGCTCTTGGATACCTGTTCTATTGCTGCTTTAAACCCTTGGTTTTTTTCATAGTCTTGATTATCTACCACTGCTATATTAATAGGGTTAAAGGCTTCAGCACTTGAAAGATTAGAAAAAGCAACTTTAAACAGAGTGGCTAAGACTATTGGAAACATCAAAGTCCAAAAAACCAATTGTTTATTTCTTAATATACATTTTATATTTGAAATAAATATATGCTTAAACATATCTAACCCTCCTAATCTCTAAGTTCTTTGCCTGTTATTTCTAAGAAAACATCATTCAAAGTAGGCAGTTCTGAGAATACTTTTCCAAACTCAATATTATGGTTGTTTAAGAATTCTAAAATATTTGCTAAATTGTTTTTTCCTTTTTTTGATCTGATTACTAAGGTGTTTTCTCTATATTCAGCCTTATCTACTGTAGGTAATTCTGTTAATTCCTTTAGAACTTTAGGAGATAAATTAAATACTTCTACAGTTATTTTTTCTCCTATCTTAATCATAGATTTTAGCTCTTCTTTTGTTCCTAAGGCTACGGTTTTTCCTTTATCTATTATGGCTATTCTGTCGCAAAGCTGTTCTACTTCCTCCATATAGTGAGTAGTGTATATAATTGTAGCTCCCTGCTCATTCAATTTTTTAATACCTGTTAAGATATTGTTTCTGCTTTGAGGGTCTACTGCTACTGTTGGCTCGTCAAGGATTATCAACTTAGGTTTGTGAGCTATACCGCAGGCAATATTTAATCTGCGTAGAAGACCTCCGCTTAATTTCTTTGGGTAAAACTTTCTAAAATCATTTAGGGCAACGAATTCAATTGCTTCTTCTACAAGCTGTTTTTTCTTAGTCTTATCCTTTATATAAAGTCCGCAAAAATAGTCTATATTTTCATACACTGTTAATTCATCAAAGACAGCAACATCCTGCATAATGACTCCAATGTTCTGCTTTATATCATAAGCATCAGGGCTCATAGGCTTATCAAAAATTCGTATTTCTCCTTTATCATATTTCAATAAAGAGAGTATGCAGTTTATTGAAGTAGATTTTCCGGAACCATTAGGTCCAAGGAGTCCGAAGATTTCTCCCTCCTTAACCTCTAGATTTAAATGGTCTAAGGCTATAAGCTCATTGTATCTTTTCACTAAATTATCAACCTTTACTATCATAAAGTTTACACGACCTTTCACTTCTTAATTAAATTAAGAGGATTTTCTCTATAGATATATAATACATTTTTATGGTAATATTTTTAAGTGTACAAAATCATTATTCAAAGTGACAAATGTCATAATTATTAAAGGGAGGATTGTCATGGAGTTTATTACAGATAAGATAGTTATTTTTATATGTATAACAGGTATATATTTACTAGAGTCAGCTCACGGTTTATGGATTCTCCCAGTGATTTTAGCCTTAACCTTAAGCAGTTTGAACAGTTATATTGAGAAATCTGCTTTTAAGGTAATAACATTTATTGTTTATAGTATAATATGTATCCTTTTTAATAGTTTTTTATTGTTTCTACCTTTGATTATCTATGATGTAATATCGAATAAAATACGGCTGCTTTATTTCCTTGTGCTTATACCAGTGCTTGGAAATATGGAATACCTATCGCCTAGAATTATTTTTATTACTCTTTCCTTTACGGCTTTAGTAGTTCTCTTAAAACTTCGAACCCTTTCAAATACTAAACTAAAAGAGGAATATATTAAATTTAGAGATAAGGCTTCAGAGGTTTCTATGCTGTTAGAAGAGCAAAATGCTGCATTAATAGCCAATCAGGATCATGAAATAAATGCGGCTACTCTAAGTGAAAGAAATAGAATAGCCAGAGAAATTCATGATAATCTAGGACACATTTTATCCCGTTCACTTTTACAGATTGGAGCCATGATAGTTATCAATAAAGACCCCAACTTGAAAGAAGGTCTTAATTCCATGAAGGAGACGCTGTCACAGGGCATGGACAGCGTCAGGAAAAGTGTTCATGATTTACATGATAAATCTATAGATTTATATAGTCAAATTGATACCCTGGTTAAGGAATTTTCCTTTTGCCCTATAAAGCTTGACTATGATATCAGCGAAAATCTTGATAAAAGGCTGAAGTACTCCTTTATATCAATAGTTAAGGAGTCGCTGTCCAATATAATTAAGCATTCTAATGCCACAGAGGTATCAATCCATATTAGGGAGCACCCTGGTTTTTATCAGCTTATTATACAGGATAATGGAGAGGTTAAGAATTATAACCCAGACAAGGGAATTGGTATTAGAAATATACAGGATAGAGTGGCTGCTTTTAAAGGAAAT
>JAUZPI010000173.1 GCA_030706015.1 Bacillota bacterium | reverse complement strand
TTAGCTGCTGAACTAAATGCAACCGTAACTTTTCCAGGAAGTACATCCGCTGCTGCTGTAACCCATCCCTTATCTGCATAGTCGGCAATTTTCATAATTGCATCAACATATGCTTTCTGAGCTATGTTGTTTGTTTTACTTAGTGATTCCCCACCATAACTCCAGAATAGCCACCACCAATACATAAGTGAAGCAGATCCAACGGTGTAATATGGATATTCTTTTCCATCTGTATATTTCACCGTTTTCCCTTGATATGTATCATGGATTTTCGCCATAGCATTTTCAAAATCTGCCAAGGTCCATCTTGTTGAGCTGTCTACATTTACGCCAGCATTCTGAAGCATTTCCTTATTATATAAGAATGATACTACTGAGAAAGAGTTAGGAACTGCATAGTATTGTTTATCAAAGTTCCATACTTTAATAGATGAAGGAATAAATTGATTCCAGAAATCCTTTTTATAATATGGACTTAATGGTTGAATAACTGCATCTCTCCATGAAGAAGCCAATCCTAAGTCTAAATGGAATACATCGGGACCACCGCCAGCTGCTACTTGGGTCTTTAATGTATCTTCCCATCCTTGATCTGTAATGTATTGCCCGTCGATTTTAACATCAATACCCGTTTTAGCTTTATAGTCCTTGGAGAATTTTTCGAATATTTTTTCTTGATTAGGAATTAAATCCCAATACTGATATGTTAATTTGATTTCTTTTGGTTTTTTTCCTTTTGAATCAACTTTTCCACTCGTAGTGTCAGAACAACCAAATAAGCCAACTATTAAAAGAAGACTAACCATTACAATAGCAATTCGTTTCACTATCATATTCATAACTTACCCCCTTGGATCTAAGTCAATATTGGATAGAAAAAAGTTAACTTCTAAGCTGACTGACGTGCTCGATCTACTACTTCTAATTTTGCTAGGTAACCTAATTACTGTGAATGCGCTCTCATTTATTCAATTGCACACCACCCTTCTTTTTTATAAGATTTGTAATTTTTTTCAAAACTAACCTTTTAGATAGGTATGGTTAGTTTCAAATAGTTATAGCAAACGTTTTCTCTTTACAGAAAGATTAATACTATTCTTGTCTTATGTCAAGAGGTGTTAACTGAAAAATTAAACTCTTTTGAAAATTCTTTAAGTTGTGATATAGTTTATGAAGAATACTGTTGGTATATGTTAAATAAGAAATCATTTTATATTTAATGTACAAAGTTAAGTAAAAATTAAAACGCTAATTTAACCCAGTAAATATATGTGAATTACTGAATTTCACTTAAAGAATTTTTGAATATTTACTGCAAAAAATAAGGAATTCTTTGTTTAAATGATGAGATTAAATATAATATACGAGGGGTATTGTGAATGAGTAAAAATGAAGATGCTAATCCAATAATAACTGCTAAAATTTCAAAAAGAATAATTGCTTTTGTTATTGATACTTTACTTATTTATTTGATAGCCTATTTATTCAGAAAATCTTTTCTATATAATGCTGAAGCTTTAGATATAGATATGCAAATTAAAGAAAGTATTATTAATGGTATATTAATTTCCTTTTATTCTATTATTTTTTCTAATTTTATTTTCAAGGGACAAACTATTGGAAAAAAAATAATGAAAATACAGATGATATGCTCTAATGACGAAAAAATCGACCTAATGTCTTTACTTAATCGTGAGATATTAGGGAAAGTATTCATAGAAAGATTGAACCTCTGGATACTTTTGATTCTTTTCCATACCGGCCTCTTAGATAATATACTTATAAATATTTCTAAAAACCTCTTGTATTTAATGATCTGGTATCTTATTAGTCTACCATGGGTTATGTTTCTTTCCTTTTTAATGTTAGTTAATAGTAAAGAACATTTAAGTCTCCATGATCTTATATCTAAAACAAAGGTTATCGAAAAAGCATATTAAAATTAATAAAAGCAAGGTACATCGATTAAAATGTACCTTGCTTTTATTTCAATAACTTATCTAAAGGGAGATTTTACATCAGAGCTTCTAAATTCATATAACCTCTCCCCTTCTTTTAAATTACTTCTAAGTAATTGGCATCAGGTAGCATTGGATATTCATGATGTGGCTCAATTTGATACCAAAAACTAGTGGTTGCAATGTCATCTTGCAAAGGAAGGTATCTCGCCCCCGATCTCCATCCTAAAAGCTGTAGTGTTATCTTTAAATCCTCATTAAAGTTAATTGAATCAAGAATATGCCACCTATACATTCCCATTCGCAGATTGCATTTATACATTCCGTCAGGCTTTATAACCTGGTGGAATCCTAGAAAAGCTGTTGAGTAAGTTGAATATTCTCCCTTACCTTCATCAAAACACCAGGCTCCACCTACATAATCCTCTGTTCCAGTACCACAGATGGTTGGATACTCCTTATCACCATCAATAAAGAATTTCAACTCGCCTTCTCCCCACCAGCCATTATTATTGGCCTGCCAAGCAATATATGTACCTACATACTTTCCTTTTCCCTTTATTTCATCAACAACCACATATTCCTCTTTATACTCTGCTGGATTTCTTCTACGCCACTGACCATGAAAATACATGGCCTGATCTTCTACTTCTTTTTCCTGCCATGTAATTTGATAAAAAAAGGTAACATCTTGATTATCTTTATGTGCTTCTACATTCTCAATCGTTATCCTTGCAGATTTTCTAAAGGGCATAGGCCAATAACTGTTAAAGCCTCCAGCAGGGTTAACAGCAATAGGAATAGAATTTACATTTGATCTTTCACACCATCCATTACAAAAAAAGTCTCCTAAAGGTACTTCTACTGAAGGATTCTCTTCACCATCCCAATATATTCTCAATATAAGAGAACGCCAATATTTTGGATCACATGTAAACCACATATGGTTAATAACCCCAGATCCCTCTATTTCAGCAATTATAGCGGTTGCCCCTGGCTTAATATAAATGGCAGGAGAAACCTTCCAACCTATTCCTAACTCGCGTGCATTGTGTTCATTTATTCCTTTTGAGGCCATACCTCCCTTTCCTTTTTCACCTTTAAAATTTTCGGCAGAAATGGATCGAGTAACACCATCACTAGACATATATATACTTTTCATAAATATATCCATATTTATTTCACTTCCTTTAGATAACTTTTATTATAACCAGAATCTTCAGACTATTTAAGGCGTACATAATTTTCCAGCACCATCAACGATTTTAGCAATATAAAAGCTAGGTTTATAGCCTATTTTTTCTTTGTATTCTCTTTCTATATCATTAATAAAATCTTCTATGTATTCATCTTTTACGATACTAAAGGTGCATCCACCAAAACCTGCTCCGGTCATCCTAGAACCTATTACTCCCTTTTTGCTCCAGGCAAGCTCTACCAAAGTATCAAGTTCAACTCCAGTAACTTCATAATCATCTCTAAGGGAGCTATGTGACTCATTCATAAGTCTTCCAAACTCCTTAATATCCCCAATCTCAAGTGCCTTTTTGGCCTTTAAGGTTCTTCTATTTTCATAAACTGCATGTTTTACTCGTTTTTTATTGATTTCATCACTAATAAGGTTTTTTATATCTCTATATGTTTCTTCATCTAGTTCTCCGAGGGATTGTATATCAATATATTTTTTGATATCTATTAATCCTTCCTCACACTGCCTTCTTCGTTCATTATATTTAGAATCAGAAAGTCCTCTACGTTTATTTGTATTTGCAATAACTATAGATGCCTTTTCTAAGTTAATTTTTACATATTCATAGTTTAGTGAATTTGTATCTAGGAGCAATGCATGATTTTTCTTACCCATTCCAATAATGAATTGGTCCATTATTCCACAATTAACCCCGATATAGTTATTTTCTGTAGCCTGAGAAAGCTTTATCATATCCTGCATATCTATATTGAAGTTATATAAATCTTTAATAAGAACCGCTGTAACCATTTCGATGGATGCTGATGATGATAATCCAGCTCCGTTAGGGAGATTCCCATAAAACATTACCTCTAAACCCTGATCTAGTTTGTAACCCGCTCTTTTCATGCTCCAAATAATTCCCTTTGGATAATTAGCCCAATCATGTTTTTTATCATAATCTAGTTCATCTAGGCTAACTTCAATAACTCCAAAGTTCTGAAAGTTTTTTGAATACAATCTTATAATTTTTTCATCTGTTTTTCTTGCAGCTGCATATGTCCCAAGACTAATTGCGCAGGGGAACACATGACCTCCGTTATAATCTGTATGCTCACCAATAAGGTTAACACGTCCTGGTGCAAAGTAATATTCTACGTTGTCTGAGTATTCAAAAATATCTTCGAAATCCTTAAGCAACTTTTCTCTCATAACTAAGCACTCCTATAACGAATGTATAATAAAATTCCATCATTAGAGAAAACATTTTCCTATAAAAAAAGACAATTAATTTAGAAAGCGTTTTCTATTTCTACTTTACGCCTTTCTAAATCAATTGTCTATATAAATATGCTTTTTTAAAATTCATTATTTCTCTTTTGCCTTTCCACAGCTTTCCCTGATTACTAAGCTTGTGTCTAAGACTATTTTG
>JAUZPI010000172.1 GCA_030706015.1 Bacillota bacterium | reverse complement strand
TCTACATTACTCGTGTTACTGCCTGAATTATTAACTCCGGTGCTTCCTCCCGAACTACCTGGATGACTCTTTGCATATGAATCCATAGATGATACTAATTCTGCCTTGGTTTTATCTCCTACTTGTCCATCTGCATCTAATCCATGTGCTTTTTGAAAAGCTATTACTGCTGCTTCTGTTTTGGAACCAAAGTCACCGTCTACTACATCATTTAGATATCCAAGTGTTTTCAGATCTGATTGTAGGTTCTTTACATCATCTCCCGTTACTCCAGATTTAAGAACTCTGCTTCCATACCTATCCCCTAATGCAGTACTTTTTTTTAAATTATTGACTATGCTAATTGCTGAAATACTCATTGTTTTAGCACTTATTGCTGCTGAAATAGCATCTTTAGTTTGATTACCAACTATTCCATCTTGAGTTAATCCATTGTCTCTTTGAAATGCTATCACCGCACTTTTTGTATTCTGTCCAAAGACTCCATCCACTCCATATGTATCATATCCTAATTTAGTTAATGCACTTTGTAGGTCAGATATCGCTATACCCTGCATGCCTAAAAACAAGTTTCCAGAGATACTTACTGTGTCTATGTTAACATTGTTTGAGATGCTTTGTGAATTTTGATTTTTTGCCTGATTTATCAAATAATTAATTTTACTCAATGTTTCATTTCCTGCTATACCATCTTGTGATAAACCATAATCTCTCTGAAAACTTAAAACAGCTAATTTTGTATTATTACCAAAATAACCATCAACTCCATTTGTTGAATACCCCAATGTTGTTAAATCTTGTTGTAGGTCTTTTACATCACTACTATAATTTGAACTAACTTCTAAAAGTTTATTAGTATTTGAGAAATATCGCATATTCCCGGCTTGAACTGCTGAAATAGAACTCATTATGAAATGCCCCCTTGTAAATTTTTATTTAATAGTTATATATTTCAACAAACTTTAAAAATATATAACTATTATAATTAATTATGTAATTCTATGTAAATAATTTCGTATCGCAATATTGTCTATAATATTACAATTTAAACCACACACATTAACTTACCTTAGAAATTTTTGAATCAAATAAAACCTAATATAAAAATTAATTAATCTTCGAAAAATAATTTCTTTATAATTCAATTCATCATATTTCCTGCTGGTATTTCACAAAGGAATGCATAAAAATAGAACCCACTGCATCATAATTAAATAAAATACAGTGGGTCTTATTATAATTATAAGTTTTCTATTTCTTTTCTTTCAGGTTTTTGATTTCTTATCTTTTGATGTCTCTTTTCTAATTCTGCAACGATCTTATCAAGAGATATATTCTTTTCAGCCATAAGCACCATTAGATGATAAGTTAAGTCGCATATTTCTGCTACTAAGTCTTCTTCATTGTCACCTTTAGCAGCAATGATTACCTCTGTGCTTTCTTCTCCAACCTTTTTTAATATCTTATCTAAACCTTTATCAAATAGATAATTTGTATAAGAACCTTCTATTGGGTTTACCTTTCTATCTCTTGTTACTTGATCTAATTCAGTTAATATATCCTTAATTTCCATTTACGCTACACCCTTTCTACACAAATAACCTCTCCCAACCTCAGGTTGGGCATCCATTCATTAACTTATATAGAGAAAGTATTAGCTATTAATCATCCATATTTCAGGAGATATCAATACCTAATACTCTCTAGTTTAATAACTATTTATTGAAAGAAACAAACTGCAATTTATATGCTGAATAATTTGCTTTTTTATACTTCTACTGTTCTATAGAAACAAGTTCTGTTTCCAGTGTGGCAGGCAGCCCCTACTTGTTCTACCTTTATTACTAGAGTATCTCCATCACAATCTACAGCTATGCTTTTTACATATTGAAAATGACCTGAAGTAGCACCCTTATTCCAATATTCCTGTCTGGATCTGCTCCAGAACCAAGTAGTTTTTGTCTCTATAGTTTTCTTTAAGGATTCTTCATTCATATATGCCAGCATTAAAACTTCATTAGTTTCATTATCCTGAACTACAGCTGGTATGAGTCCTTTGCTAAAATCCACTGACTTTGCTAATTCATCAAAAGTCACTATAATCACTCCTAATTATTTTCTAACTTCTACTCCTCTTTCCTTTAGGTAGCTCTTAACTTCACCTATGGTAAGTTCTCTGTAGTGGAACAATGAAGCTGCCAGAGCTGCATCTGCTCCTGTTTCTTCAAATACATCATAGAAATGATCTATTTTACCACAGCCGCCGGAAGCTATTACAGGGATGTTACAAGCCTCTGCCACAGCCTTTGTAAAGGCTGTATCGTAACCATTCTTAGTACCATCAGCATCCATACTAGTTAAAAGTATTTCACCAGCACCTAGAGATTCAGCTTTTCTTATCCATTCAAGTGCATCTAGTCCAGTATCTATTCTTCCGCCATTGATAACTACATTCCAGCCTGAACCATCTGCTCTCATTCTTCCGTCTACTGCAACAACTACGCATTGACTTCCAAATCTGTCTGCCGCTCTTGATATAAGTTCTGGCTCTCTTATAGCCGCAGAGTTTACTGATATTTTATCCGCACCTGCTCTTAATATGTTCTTAAAATCGTCAAGAGTTCTTATTCCTCCGCCTACTGTTAATGGAATAAATACTTGTTCAGCAGTTCTGCTAACTACATCAATCATAGTATTTCTTCCTTCGTGAGT
Source organism: Bacillota bacterium (assembly GCA_030706015.1). Taxonomy (GTDB): domain Bacteria; phylum Bacillota; class Clostridia; order Clostridiales; family Clostridiaceae; genus JAUZPI01. The sequence goes on along the minus strand of JAUZPI010000172.1, from coordinate 1,924 downwards.
AGCGGTAATATCTAAGAATACTAATTCATCTGCTCCTTCTTCGTTGTAGAACTTAGCTATTTCTACTGGGTCTCCAACGTCCTTTAGGTTAACAAAATTTACTCCCTTAACTACTCTTCCCATATTAACATCAAGGCAGGGTATTATTCTTTTTGTAAGCAAATCCTTCACCTCTTTCTATGCATTTTTGATTTCGTTTATTACCTCTTTAGCTTTTTCTATGAATACATCCATTTCTTCCTCTGAACCAATGCTTATTCTTAGGAAGTTGTTTATTCTTTCTTTGTTGAAATATCTTACTAGTATACCTTTATCTCTAAGCCTTTTGAATATCTCTTCTCCTGAATAACTTTCATGAGCTGCAAACACAAAATTAGCCTTTGAAGGTATAACCTTAAATCCAAGAGCAGTTAATTTCTCAGTAACCAATTCTCTTGTGTTTACTATTCTAGCTGTAGTTTCTTTGAAATATTCTACATCCTTAAAAGCTGCTACTGCTGCTGCAGAAGCTACTCTATCTATGGTATACGAATTAAAAGAATTCTTTATTCTATCTAAACCTTGTATCAAATCCTCCTGCCCAAGAGCAAAACCTATACGAATACCAGCTAGTGAACGTGACTTTGATAAAGTCTGCACAACCAAAAGATTTGGATAATCCTTTATAAGATTTACTACAGAAGTTCCGCCAAAATCTATATAAGCCTCATCGATTATAACTACTTTTTCAGAATTATAATCTAATATTTTCTTTATAGCATCCACATCAAGGTATTTTGCTGTAGGAGCATTAGGATTAGGAATTACAACTCCCCCGTTTTTCGTTAAGAATTCATCTACTGGAATAGAGAAATCTTCAGTTAGCTTAGCTAGTCTATATTTTATATTATATAAATCCGCATATACTGGGTAAAAACTATAGCTTATGTCAGGAAATACTATTGCACTATCAGGGTTAAAAAACGCCTGAAAGGAGAAAGCCAAAACTTCATCGGAACCATTTCCGATAAATATTTGATTTTTATTTAAGCCATAATATTCAGCAACAGTTTCCCTTAACTCATCACAATTTGGGTCTGGGTATAATCTTAAATCCCCGTTTGCTGCATTCTTTATTGCCTCTAAAACCTTAGGGGATGGAGGGTAGGGATTTTCATTCGTATTTAATTTTATATATTTTTTATCCTTAGGTTGTTCACCAGGAACATAGGGTTCTATGCTTTTAGTGATTTCACTCCAAAATTTACTCATAATTCAAACCACCCCATCTTAAATAATAGCTTATTTACTCTTTGCTATAGCTTCTTTTAAATCTATATTTCCGCTGTAAATTGCCTTACCTGTTATAGCACCATAAATGCCCATTTCTTTTATATCAATTAAATCCTGTACATTCTTAATACCGCCTGAAGCAATTATATCACAGCTTACTGCATCGCTTATTTTCTTTAGCTGCTCCAGGTTTGGTCCTGTTAAAGTACCATCTCTGCTTATATCTGTGAAGATTATAGTCTTAACTCCTATTTGCTCCATAGTCTTTGCAAAATCAATGTAGTGAATTGAGCTTACATCTAACCAGCCATTTACTGCTACCATTTCATTTTTAGCATCTATTCCAACAGCTATTTTATCTCCGTATTTTGCAACTGCTTCTTTTACAAAATCAGGATTGTTTAAAGCTGCTGTTCCTAGTATTACTCTTGAAATTCCAGCTTCTACAAGAGCATCTATAGTTTCCATATCTCTTATTCCGCCGCCCAGCTCTACTGGAAGATCAACATTTTTTATAACCTCTGAAATAACAGCCATATTTTTTATTTTTCCGTTAAGTGCCCCATCTAAATCTACCATGTGAATATATTCTGCTCCGCTTTCTTTAAAGCTTAGAGCAACTTTTAATGGTTCTTCTCCAACTACTTCTGAT
>JAUZPI010000171.1 GCA_030706015.1 Bacillota bacterium | reverse complement strand
TTGAAGTATAATTTTTGTGTAAATTAATGTATTTTGCCATATATTAATTTTACTATAAATCTTTCACTCTTCCGAGTGGGAGATTTATTTTTTTAGGCAAAAAAGCTGCCGCACTAATTTTTAGTGCGACAGCCCCTTTTCTCATTATTTCAACAATTGTTGAGTTGTTGAGTTGATTTTTTGCAGGTCTTGTAAAGAATTTTTTATATTTTTTAATGATGCAGCTTGACCATTAATGGTTGCGGCTATTTCATCAGTTACTCCAAAGGATTGATCTGCAGTTGAAGAGATATCTTCCATCTTTGTAATAATCTTATCTTTTTTCTCTGAAGAAGATGCAAGGGAAGTAATACTGTTATTGATTTCAGCAACTGTATCATCAATAGAAGACTTTATACTTGTCAATTCTTCTTTTGTAGTTTTTATAGTATTATTTTGAGAATCAATAGCTGTACCTGCATTTCTCATTGCTGTAGAGGTGCTCATTATATCATTTTTTATTTCATCAAGAATTTTAGTGATATTCTCAACAGCTCCCTTAGAGTTTTCGGCCAATTTTCGTATTTCATCTGCAACTACACCAAATCCTTTTCCAGCTTCACCAGCTCTAGCAGCCTCAATAGCAGCATTAAGAGCCAATAAATTAGTTTGACTGGCTATTTGGCTTATAGAATCAGTGATTAAATTAACAGATTCTATCTTAGAAACTAAATCATTAACAATTGATGAGGAACTTTTAAAGGCTGTTTGAAGATCAGCAAGTGACAAATCTAGCGTTCCTATGCTGGTTAGACTGCTATCAGCCATCTTGTTTGTATCAGTAACCTTTATATGTACCTCATTGATACTCATGGCCATATTTTCCATTTCCGTGTTAAAAGCATTCAGCATGTTTAAAATATCAGAAAAACCGCTCAGTGCATTTTTTGATGAATTAAGTTCGTAAATATATGAACTTAAATTGGAATTAGCTGTTAGTGCTTCATTTGAATCGTTTTCTAACTTATCAATAGCTGTATCTAAATCAGATGAAACATTATTAAAAATGTTTTTTACATTTTCTAAATCTCTTGAGGCTTGGCTTACCTTGGAAGCTTCATTTTTCAGTGAAGCTTCTTTATTTCTACTAAAAAACATAGGAATCACTCCTTTAATTCTATGATTTGTATTGTATTAAAATATATAAATAAAACCGCAATTAGTGCACTTATCTATATTGTCGTATATTATAAAAAAAACTAAAGTGCTTTGTGCAAATAACTAAAAAAATCTAGAGAAAAATCCTTTTTTCTTTGGTGCTTCACTTGATGCTATATCCTGATTTTGGTTGTCAATATTCCCCTTTTGCTGTAACTTTTCTCTTATTAGATCTTTTTGATCTCTTGCCTTCTCCTTGAGTTTTTGTTCTACTCCCACGGTAGTAATTACATTACTAAACCAAAGTAAAGCTTCATCATAATTGCCAGTACGCCTATTTAACTCTGCAATTAAATACATAAGGGTATATTTGTCCATATTATATATAGGGAATCTCTCATTAGAGTAAGCATAATTAAAGCCTTCCAAAGCTTTTTCTAAGAATATCATTTCAGTATCACTATCATTAAGTATCCTATACATCCAAGCAATTTTTAAGCAAGCCATTGCTTTCTTACTAGAATCTGCTTCCATTACGGTATAATTAAGCAATGCAAGCTTGTATCTCTCTATTGCAATGTTAACATCATAAACCTCAGGATAAGTTCTTCCATGCCATTTTAGTGATATGGTTTTTTGAATATTTTCTTTTTGAATTTCTCTAACCTTGTTGTAGTCTGCCTTCATAGCTGCATATCCGCATACATTGCATAACCATACATCATAGAAATATGGGTTTATTACACTATAATCAATAAAAAAATCAGAATGCTTTTTTACAATTCTATATGATGAGGTTTTGACAGCTTTAGCTTTATAAGTATTCCCGCATACTGGACAAACAACTGTTCTATCATACAACAGAGCTGCAGGATTTAATTGTTCCTTGGCATCTTTATTCGTATCACTTTCAGCCTCTTCTTCTTTTTTCTTGTAAAGGCTCATATCATCTATATTATCAAAACCTAGGTTCTCCAAACCTGAAAAGATATTTTTCGCCATCATACCACCTCTAAGAATATAAAATATACTTAATTTATATTATATCAAAAAAAGCTATAGAACACATACTCATTTTTATAAACTAGTTCACTTTTAATTGGAGTATAGAGAAATAAATTGAAGGTGAGTAAATATAAGTTATACCCTATAGAGTTGTGAAGTTTATATATTGGTATATAATAATAGGTGCTTGTAATAATTGATTATTGTATTATAATTATATACAATTAAATTTAATAAACTACCATAGATAATGGATGAGGATGAGTTTTATGGCTGTAAGAGAATGGAAAACGCTTTTAATACCTTATGATCAGGCGGTTGAGGAGTTAAAGGTTAAGTTTAGAAGTATAAGAAAAGAATATAGAAGAAGAAAAGATTATTCTCCTATCGAATTTGTTACAGGAAGGGTTAAGGAATTATCTAGTATACTTGAAAAGGCAAATAAATTCAATATACCTCTTGATAGAATAGAATATGAGATGGAGGATATAGCTGGTATTAGGATAATGTGTCAGTTTGTACATGACATAGAAACAGTAGTAGAGTTGATAAGAAAGAGAAAGGATATGTCTATAGTTTATGAAAAGGACTATGTTCAAAATGTAAAAGAAAGTGGATATAGGAGCTATCATATAATTATAAAATATCCAATATATATGGCTGATGGACCTCGAAATATTTTAGCTGAGATTCAGATAAGAACATTAGCTATGAATTTCTGGGCTACTGTAGAGCATTCTTTAAATTATAAATATAAACACGATATACCTAAAGAAATTAAATCTAAATTAAAAAGAGCTGCGGATGCAGCCTTTGAATTAGACCAACAAATGTTAGAAATTAAGGACGAAATAATGGATGCACAAAAACTTTTCGAGGTAAAGTCCAGCATAATATCTAACATAATGAATAATATATTTACCCTTACCACCATCGGTAAAGCAGCAGAAGCTTCTAGATTTAGAATGCAGCTTAACAAGCTTATAGAAGAAGGGGAGGTCTTTGAGCTAAATAATCTGCTCAGAGCCACTGAAAAAAGCATAGAGATGCATAAATAATTAAGGCAATAGTAGGTTGATCTACTATTGCCTTTTGAACTATTTTACTACTATATTTACAAGTCTTCCTTTGATAACAATAACCTTAACTATAGTTTTTCCTTCAGCTGCTGCCTTGATATTATCATCGTTTAAAGCAGCTTCTTTTATTTGGTCATCAGATAGGTCGCTAGGTATATTAATTCTAGCTTTAATTTTTCCGTTTATTTGTATAGCTATTTCAACTTCGTCTTTTACTAATGCTTTAGCATCAAATTCTGGCCAAGCTTCATTAAATACAGAATACCCCATACCGAAAGCTTCCCATTGTTCTTCAGCAAAGTGAGGAGCGAAAGGTGCTATTAATTTTATAAAGTCAAGTATAGTTTCTTTTAAGAATGCTGCATTCTTATCTGCTTCACCTAAATATTTAGAAAGAGCATTTGTGAATTCCATCATTCTTGCTATACAAGTATTGAATTGGAATTTATCCGAATCCTCAGTAACCCCTCTTATAGCAAAATGTCTTACATAGTTAAGCTCTTTTTCGGCCTTATCTAAAGAAGTTTTTGTATATTTACCGCTATTTATTTCCTCTGCAGCAGTTCCTAGAGTTCTTTCAACTCTATCAACAAATCTAGCTACTGCTTTTATTCCTTCATCACTCCATGCACCGCCTTCAGCATAATCGAAGCCGAACATTAAGTACATTCTAAATACATCAGCACCATATTCGCTAATATAGTCGTCAGGAGAAATTGTATTTCCCTTTGATTTACTCATTTTTTGACCATCTGGTCCAAGAATTAATCCTTGATGTCTAAGTGATAGGAACGGTTCATCAAAGTTTAAGTATCCCATATCTCTTAGTGCCTTAGAAATAAATCTAGCATATAAAAGATGCATACAAGCATGTTCAGGTCCACCTACATATTTGTCAACAGGAAGAACCTTATTTATAAGCTCTGAATCAAAGGCTTTTTCGCTGTTTTTGTTATCAGGATATCTTAAATAATACCAGGATGAACAAACGAAAGTATCTAAAGTATCAGCCTCTCTCTTTGCTGGAGCACCACATTTAGGACATGTAGTATTTATGAATTCCTCGCATTTTGCAAGTGGCGATTTTCCATCAGGAGCAAATTCAACGTTATAAGGTAGTTCAACTGGAAGCTGATTTTCTGGAACAGCTACAGTACCGCAGTGCTCGCAATGAACTATTGGAATTGGTGCTCCCCAATATCTTTGTCTTGAAACAAGCCAATCACGAAGACGATAATTTACTTGCCATTTTCCAAGTTCTTTTTCACTTAACATTTTAACAATAGCTTCTTTAGCATCATTACCTTCAAGACCATTAAAAATATCGCTGTTTGTAAGAGGACCATAACCTGTGAATGGAAGTTCTTCTCCACCTTCAACAACTCTTATTATTGGTAATTCAAATTTAGCTGCAAAAGCAAAATCTCTTTCGTCATGGGCTGGAACAGCCATTACG
>JAUZPI010000170.1 GCA_030706015.1 Bacillota bacterium | reverse complement strand
CTTGATAGGAAACATAAACTGTTAGAGGAATTCAGCAATTGAGCCGTATGAGGGAAAACTTCATGTACGGTTCTTAGTGGAAGGTAATGGAGATAGAACTGAGTAGAGTAACTACGCCATTATTTTACCCGACCTGTAAATTTAGCAGACTTTGATGGTCATAGCGGATTGGCTGCACTTTTGTTTTCTGATGGAGCATTTGAAGTTTTAGCTTCAGCTATGGCGGCTGTAGCACCTGTAGTTTTAGTAGCAGTTGCAGTAGTTCTAGTAGTTTGTATAGTAGCATATGCTATAAGTTCTCAAAATAATAATTCACCAGTACCAGATTCCACTACGCCATCGGGAAATTTAGATACTCCAACAGATAATCCTAATGGAAACAGTAGTCCGAGTGGAGGTGATCCGGGGCCACCTAAAAAGCCTAATGATGGCAAAAAGGTTGTAAAGCAGATACATCATTTTATATCTAGTATAAATAAAGTATATACACCTAAGTTTATGCCTATAATTTCAAAATATATGTTGGATTTGGATGATGAATGGAATAAGGCATATATGGAGCACATAGGAAGGCATTGTTATCTGTATCATAATGAAATACTAAGACAAATTACTCAAATTCATTCGGAAGCAAATGGAGATGTTGAGATATTCCTGGATAGATTTGAAGGTGTTAAGCAGTATTTTATGAACAATCCTGATAAGTTATATAGACGAGGTTGGTAGCAAAAAGGAGGAGCTATATGAATTGTTATATTTTAGACTATGATGTAGAGAGATTTGAAAACAGAGGAGTGATGGCATATAACAATAATTATAATGAAATAGATATACACTGCGTAAGAAGAGGAGTTTTTATCAAAGAGTGGGATGATAGTATTACTTTCTATGTCGATTTATCTGAAGGAATTGTAGTTAATGATTATTTAGATAATAATCTTTCGTGGCTTATTGTTTCTGATAACTTTAAGAAAGTTATTGAGGATGCAGGTATAGATGGCATTCAGTATTTACCAATAAATATTATGAGTAAGGGAGGTAATGAAAAGTTAGGAAATTATTATGTTGCAAATATATATAATTTATTAAATGCAGTAGATATGAACGAATCCGAATATATTCAGTTTCGAAGTGGTGGTTATAGCATTGTTAAATATGCTGTAAAGGCAGATAATATTAAGAATTGCGACATATTTAGACTTAAGGAAGGCATAGTACCTATATTTGTTTCTGAGAAAATGAAAAAATTAATTCAGTATAATAAACTAACAGGTTTTGCTTTTACTAAGGTTAAGGTTGTATAAATTAAGAATGAGGTGATTATTGTGGAGTTCCATATGAACGCTGCATACAAATACATAAGTGATGTAGTAAATTCTGATGCCAATGTTACAGAGGGTATGAAGAAAATAATTAGCTATTGCAGTAGTTATTGTGCAAGTTCAATCTGGGGTAAAATAATGAATTTGGATTTTGAAGGAGATAAGTACAATTTAATGGAATGGATGCAATATAATCTAACTAATGACCCTCTAAGTAATGAAGTAGATGCATTATGGTTTGGATTATTTAATGGGGTTTTGGAGGATGATGAGGTTTGTGTATTGTATCTTTCTGGTATTAATTGTGTAAATAACGGAAAAGAAAATATGGGTTGGGATTTCGAACATCAATATCTTCCTGAGCATAGATATGCAGATTCTAAAGTACTAAATGATATATCTATTATGTTGAAGAATGAAGGCGGAGTTGTTTCTAGAGTTGGTGAATATATTATTTACTTAGGATATACTTGCCTTGTTATTGCAAATATTTTAAAGGAACTAGATAAGGTAGCGCTACTTAGACAAAGGAGTGTACTAGTGGGGTTTGATTCAGGAGATTATATTCAATTAAAACCAATTGTAACGATATAAAAATAATATCAAATAAGTAAAAGCTTTTTGTTATAACATAAACTTCACAATAACAGAAAGTTTTAGAAAGGCATCCTAAAAACTACAATTAGATAACGCTAAGATTATCAATGCAATTGTAGTTAAAAATGAAACTGTTCTAAAATACTAAAAAATTGAATATATTATATATTTGAATACAAGAAATTTGCGAATGAGTTACTTAATCTTTTTATTGATTAGGTAGCTCATTTGTTTTTAATAAAAAGGGGGGGAGTTATGAAGAATCAACTACGTATATAATGAAGAAGTAATAGGTTCAGAGTATTACTATAGAGGTTATTTTGATTTTATATATATTATGACTCTTGAAGATTTTATTAATGATGTAAAGCAAAAGCGTGATAGTATTTCATACAAAACAGTGGAGACTATTGGTAAAGAGGGAACTGTTGAGCTTATACGAATACATGATGGTAAAATATACCGTAAGGTAGAACATTTTGATAAAGATTTTATTGAAATTGTTGAATATGATATAAAAGATGATAAGTACCAAAGAAGAAGATTGTATAATGAGAAGTTCTTCATAGGAATAATATTAGATGGAGAGCGAATTTACACATACAATAATAAAATGAAATGTATTATTGAATCAAGTGGTGAGGACTTGAATAAAAAAAGAGAATTAAAACTTTCCCAAAGATTTTACCATACCGAAGTAGGATAAAAATATATCATTATCCAATGCCTGGAATGGGTAAATAATGAAGGAGTTCGTTTTATTAATGTGTATGACATAGAAACACTACAATTAGTAAATAGAGTTCAAGGTGAGTCTTTCTTATTTACTGATGAAGATACTATTTTTGTTTGTTAAGTTTTATAGAATTTTAATATGAGTAGAACAAAAGATTAATTAGATGTAAGTTTTATACAAAGGCCAATGGTGAAAACTGTTGGTCTTTTGTTTGGCAAGGTTTTATGCAATGCTGGGGTGGATTAGCAAATGTTGCAGTGAATCAGGAGCAATAGTAACCCTACTGGGGTTGGAGCAGTTGCATGTGGTGTTGCAGCGGTTTATAGTGCTGGTGTAACTGGTACATCGCTTGGATATCTATGATTGACCCTTTTCGTATAATATATATTCAGTAGAAATGGAGTTTGGAAAATGATGATTGGAAGACGACGTAGACAGTTAAAGCTTGGGGATGTATATGCGATACCTCTTGCTAATGGCAAGTATGCTTATGGCAGGTCATTTAAGGATGCTTGCATCGCAATATACAAGCATATTGGAGATAATATTTATGATATTCCTAAAACTGAAGAATATCAGTTTACTGTTGGAATATACAAAGATGTATTGCAGTCTGGACAGTGGCTTATTGTAGATAGCAGGCCATTTAAAGATGATGACGAGGCATGGCCGCCGCCTATGTGCACTATTGATATGATTTCAGGGAGATATTCCATTTATCATAAGGGACAATTTAGAGCTTCTAGCAAATCAGAGTGTGATGGTCTTGAACAGGCAGCTGTTTGGGAAGCAGAGCATATAGTTGATAGGATTATGGGAGAAGACAAGTGGCATAAGCGTTAGTTAGTGATTAAAAATTAGTAATAAAATAAGATGAAACGTTTGATTCAATTGAGTTGTACTCTTTGCCTGATGGCTTTAAACAAGCAGCTTTTGATTATGATGCTTATTTTTCTCGAACTACAGCGGGAAAATGCCCTCATATATTATTGACTGTAGCAGCTGATAATTATTCAAAAATCGAAATTTTGGATATAGTAAGTAACTTAAAGGAACACATTAGGTTTTCGACTGGTCAGATTTTTGAAGTGTCAAATTATTGATTTATTTCAAGATGCTAATATAAGGGGATTAATTAATCAAGAGGAGGTAAAGCCGCAATGAGACTTGATAATGGGGAAATAATTGCAGGTGAACGTGTGGGCAATATTTACTTAGGATGGAATTTTGAAACCCTAAAGAAATACATAGGAGATAACTATGAAATAGAAGAGAGGGCTAACTGCAAGGTAATCAAAATTGATAATGCAATGTTTTGGATTAATAATTCAAATGAGATATATCAGATTATGGTATTTGGTGAGTTTTATGGTAAATTTTCAAAGACTATAGGAATAGGTTCCACCTTGAGTGATGTCGAAAAACATGTAGGTGGATGGAAAGAAGATATGTATATTTATATAATCCCAACTTATTACGGAATATGTTTTGAGCTAAAGGATGCGGATGACTGGGATGAATTAAATACACCTATAGAATATATAAGTATTTATTCATGATCGTTCCTAAGTTTATGTAAATTGTAAATAGTTAATTCAATGTGCATGTTGTGTTGGTAATATAGGAGGATGGGATAATAAAATGAAAAGTAGCATATTATGTATAATTTCGATGATTGTTATTCAATTTGTTTTAAGATTACTTGATATTTCTGAAACATCAACCAAGATAGAGGTAACTTTGCTGATAACTATAGGCATACTTTTTGCATTCATAATGATAAAGAATAGAAAGAAAAATAACCACATAGGTATTAAGTTGAGTGTTTCTGTGGGCATTATTATGTTTATAGCATGTGTTCTTAATTCAATTATGCTTATTTGGATTAGATGCTATCCGCAACAAGCTAAGGAATATGATTCATTAACAACAATAATAATTTTTTCAGCTATAGGTAGTTTTTTTGTTCTTGTTATATCATTTATAGTTGCTGCTGCAATTGCTGCAGAAAATAAATGAAGAATTTGAAAAGAGTTGATAATGTAAAAGAATATCTATTGCATCGGAAAAATAAAAGTTAACCAATGGGGCTGTCGCACTAAAAATTAGTGCGGCAGCTTTTTTGCCTAAAAAAATAAATCTCCCACTCGGAAGAGTGAAAGATTTATAGTAAAATTAATATATGGCAAAATACATTAATTTACACAAAAATTATACTTCAAAT
>JAUZPI010000017.1 GCA_030706015.1 Bacillota bacterium | reverse complement strand
CAGTTTAAAGGAATGGGAATGCCAAAAGGATTCAATAAGAAAGGTCTATTTGGAAAGTTACCATTTTAAATATAACCTTATTACTAGAAGGAGGTGATTATTAATGGCAGTAAAGATAAGATTAAGAAGAATGGGTGCTAAAAAAGCTCCATTTTACAGAATAGTTGTAGCTGATTCAAGATCTCCAAGAGATGGAAGATTCATCGAAGAAATAGGTTATTACAACCCAACAACTGAACCTGCTACCGTAAAGGTAGATGCTGATAAAGCTTCAGAATGGATAAAAAATGGAGCTCAACCATCTGACACAGTAAAGAGACTTTTCGATAAAGCAGGAATAGCAAAGTAATAATTTGAGGTGTATTATCATGAAGGAATTATTAGCGACTATTGCAAAGTCATTAGTTGATAACCCAAGCATGGTTCAAGTTAATGAGGTTGCCGAAGAGGAATCCATTAAACTAGAATTAAAGGTTGCACCTGAAGATATGGGAAAAGTAATAGGAAAGCAGGGAAGAATAGCTAAGGCTATTAGAACTGTAGTAAAGGCAGCAGCTATTAAAGAAAATAAAAGAGTTGTTGTCGAAATAATATAAAGAGTTAGGATTTTCCTAACTCTTATTTTATATACAATTGTATAGTTTATGGTTATTGTGAAAGAATCTAAATAGCAATTTAATAAAAAGTAATATTTACTTTTAGTTATGAGGTGTTAGCTATGAAAGAATATTTATCTGTAGGTCAAATTATTAATACACATGGAGTTAAAGGTGAGTTAAAGGTATTTCCTCTTACTGATGATATTAAAAGATTTAGAAAGCTTAAGAACGTTATGGTAGATGGATCACCAATGAATATAGTTTGGTGCAAGATTCAAAATGACAAGGTGATTTTGAAAATAGAGGGAATAGATTCAATGGAACAGGCTGAAAAATATAAAGGAAAGTATATTGCTGTTTCCAGAGAAGATGCAGTTAAGCTGCCAAAGGATAGCTATTTTGTTACTGATTTAATTGGGTGTAGGGTTATTGACGAAAATAATATACATATTGGTAAAGTAAAAGAGGTTATTTTTACTGGCAGTAATGATGTATATTGGGTTAAAAATGATGATAATAAAGATATTATGATTCCAGCACTAAAATCTGTTGTGGTTAGTATAGATATAAATAATAGAGAAATAGTAATTAAACCTCTAGAGGTATGGTATGAAGATTGATATATTGACACTTTTTCCAGATATGTTTGATATATTTAGCCACAGCATTATTGGAAGGGCCAGGGATAAGGGTATACTTAGCATTTCTACACATAACATAAGAAATTTTACACTGGATAAACATAATAAGACTGATGATTATCCATATGGCGGTGGTGCTGGTATGGTTATGACGGCACAACCTGTGGTGGATTGTATAAAGAGTGTAAAAGAAGGCAATAATGGTAAGGTGATATTTTTAGGTCCTAGGGGAAAAACTTTTAATCAAGATTTAGCAAAACAACTTGCTGAAAGTGAAGAACTTATATTTTTATGCGGTCATTATGAAGGTATTGATGAAAGAATATATAAGTATATAGATATGGAGATTTCCTTAGGAGATTTTGTTTTAACGGGCGGCGAAATGGCCTGTATCCCTATTGTAGATAGTATATGTAGGCTTGTACCAAGTGTTTTGTCATCTGAAGAAAGCTTTATTGATGAATCTTTTTACAATGGACTCTTGGAATATCCTCAATACACTAGGCCAATACAATTTGAGGGAGAAAATGTTCCAGACGTACTACTTTCAGGTCATCATGAAAATGTTAGAAAATGGCGTAGAAAGCAATCTTTAAAAATAACAAAAGAGAAGAGGCCAGATTTATTTGAAAAGATAAATCTAACCAAAGAGGATAAAAAATTACTATCTGAGGATTAGTAAAAAATTCGTTGCATTGATAGATTAAAAATGATATAATACAATTTGTGCTAGTACGGGCGGTCCTCTGTTATTACATATTTAAGCATGAACGTCAAATAAAATTTTAGGAGGGAATGCACAATGTTAGAAATAATTAAAGCTATAGAATCAGAACAAATTAGAGCTGATTTACCACAATTCAACGTGGGAGACACTGTAAAGATTGATGTTAAAATCAAAGAAGGAGAAAAAGAAAGAATCCAAGCCTTCGAAGGAACAGTAATTAAGAGACAAAATGGTGGATTAAGAGAAACATTTACTGTAAGAAGAGTTGCTTATGGAGTAGGTGTTGAAAGAACATTTCCAGTAAATTCTCCTATTATTGATAAAGTTACAGTAGTAAGAAGAGGTAAAGTAAGAAGAGCTAAATTATACTACTTAAGAGACAGAGTAGGTAAGGCTGCTAAGGTTAAAGAACTCATAACAAGATAAAAAACGGGGCTGAAAAGTCCCTTTTTTATTAGAACGGAGTGAAAATCATGAAGAATGAATTAAAAGAATTATTTAAGTCTATAGTGATTGCAGTTTTGGCTACTTTTTTAATAATTACTTTTATATTTCAAACTGTAAGCGTAGATGGAACATCTATGGTAAACACATTACATAATAGAGATAGATTAATCGTTGAGAAGGTAAGTTATTATTTTAGAAGTCCTAAATTAGGTGATATAATTGTATTTAAATATCCCAAAGATCAAAATGAGAAGTACATAAAAAGAGTTATAGGGGTAGCTGGTGATAAAGTAAGAATTGAAAAAGATCATGTTTATGTTAACGGAAAACTTTTAGTTGAGCCATATGCCTATTTTGATAACTCTCTAGATAATAATGACCCAAGAGTGCATTATATGGATGAAGTAGTTGTACCAAAGAATACGGTATTTGTTTTAGGGGATGATAGATATAACAGCTCCGACAGCAGATTTATGGATAGAGTTGGCTTTGTAGATAAGAAATTGATTATAGGGAGAGCAGCCCTTAGAATATATCCATTTAGTGATGTAGGAAGGATTGAATAGTTATGGCTAATGCAATAAATTGGTTTCCTGGCCATATGGCTAAAACTAGAAGGGAAATCAAAGAAAATTTGAAACTTGTAGATGCAGTTATAGAGATAAGAGATGCTCGGATAGTAAAATCAAGTGCTAATCCTGAAGTTGAAGAAATATGTAAGGGAAAACCTAGATTAATACTTTTGAATAAAAGTGATTTAAGTGAAGAGAGTGTTACTAAGCAGTGGATACAAAATCTAAGCAGTAATGATATCAAGGTACTATCTGTGAACAGCATTACTGGAAATGGTTTACGTAATATAAAACCTGCTTTAGATGAGTTGCTTGAAGAAAAAATAACAAGACTAAAAGCTAAGGGCTTAGTAAATATAACAATTAGGGTAATGGTAGTAGGAATACCTAACGTTGGTAAATCTTCTTTTATCAATAAAATGGCAAAAAACAATATTGCCAAAACAGGAGATAGACCTGGAGTAACTAAAAGTAAACAGTGGATAAAAACAAAAATAGGAATAGAACTTCTAGATACGCCTGGAGTGTTATGGCCGAAATTTGAGGATGAGGAAGTTGGATTAAATCTTGCTTTTACTGGTGCTATAAAAGATGAGATTATGGATATAGAGGAATTAGGCTTAAGACTTGTAGAACGGATGCAGACTTTTTATCCTCAAAGACTTATTGAAAGATATAAATTAGATTCTCTAGAGGAGGAACCTATTGATAATATGGATGTAATCGCTAGAAAACGAGGAGCAGTTATTTCTAGAGGTAATATAGATTACAATAGAGTTGCAGTAATGCTTTTAGATGAATTTAGAGGCGGAAAGCTTGGTGCAATTTCTCTTGAGAGACCCTAATTTTAGTGGGATGGATATGGTGGTAAATTATGGACTTTTCTAAAATGTCATATAAAGAGTTAGCTAATTATGTGAATGAAATTCCAGAGGAGTTGTTAGATAATATTTTATCAATACTACAAGAGGATAGTAGAAAAAATGTTCAACAATTAGTTAAAAGATTGAATAAAAAGAAACAGGATAGTCTAGCTGAGATTGATAGGGTAAAAGGATTATATAATTTTGATAAAAGCTTTGGAAACTATAGATTTGTTGCTGGAGTTGATGAAGTTGGCAGAGGCCCATTAGCAGGACCTATTGTAGCAGCTGCAGTAATCTTAGATTTAGATTATATCTCTGATGAAGATTTGATCTTAGGAATTAAGGATTCAAAACAATTAGCATCACAAAAAAGAAACGAATTGGCTGAAATAATTAAAAAGAAAGCAGTATCATATAGTATCAGTAATATAGATAGTAATGATATCGATAATAAGGGAATAGCGTTTTGCAATAATGAATCATTTAAATTGGCTTTGAATGGTATGAATAAGATACCAGATTTAGTATTATCAGATGGTTATCCTGTAAAGGGAATAAATATTAAAAATGAATATGTTATTAAGGGAGACTCAAAAAGCGCTTCTATTGCTTGTGCTTCTATTTTAGCTAAGGTGTACAGAGATAATTTAATGTTGGATTATCACAATGAATTCCCTAACTATGGCTTTGATAAGAATGTTGGATATGGAACAAAAGATCATATTGATGCAATAAATACATATGGAGTATGTAAAATTCATAGAATGAGTTTCTTAAAGAATATATATAAAGGTATATAGTCAGATAAAAAAAATCTGATTATATACCTTTTTTATGAAATTTCTTCATTAATTAATTTTCTATACTGAATAGCTTCTAATAAATCATTAGTTTCTATGTTTTTATGTTCATTTAAATCTGCAATTGTCCTGGATACCTTTAGAATTTTCATATAGGCTCTAACACTAAAATGAAATTTATTATACACCTTCTCCATCATTTCACTGCATTGACTGGTAAGTTTACAATGTTTTTTTACTAAACCTGGAGTCATTTCTGAATTACAAGACAGATTATAATTTTTAAATCTAAGCTTTTGAATTTTTCTGGCTTTTTCTACTCTCTCTTTTATTGTACTAGATGATTCGGCTGTTTTTCTTATATTTATCTCATCGTATGAAATATTTTGAATGGAGGTAAATATGTCTATCCTGTCCATGAAAGGTCCTGATAATTTATTCATATATCTTTTTCTTTCATGTTCTGTACAAGTACAACTTTTTTCTTTAGAACCCCAAAAACCGCAGGGGCAGGGGTTTAAGGAAGCAACTAACATAAAATTAGCAGGATAAACTACATTTCCGCAATATTTAGATATTTTAATTGATCTATCTTCCAGAGGCTGTCGCAGCACTTCTATAACATTTCTTTTAAATTCTAGCAATTCATCTAGATATAGAACACCATTATGTGCTAAAGAAATTTCTCCAGGTAAAAGTTTGCTGCCGCCGCCAACTAAGGAAATTTGAGAACTGGTATGGTGAGGATTTCTAAATGGTCTTTGGGTTATTAGTCCATCCTTTCCAAGATTGCCAGACACACTATAAATTTTTGTTACTTCAAGGGATTCGTCATAATCTAAATCAGGCAATATGCTAGGAATCCGCTTAGCTATCATGGTTTTTCCTGAACCAGGTGAGCCATAAAGAATTATATTATGACTACCAGCCGCGGCAACTTCAACAGCTCTTTTACAGCTATCTTGACCAAGTATTTCATCGAAATCAATAGGCTCTATAGAAATGCTTTTATAGTTCTTTGGTTTATATGGAAGCATATCTCTATATTTAAGAAAATACGAAAGTTGGGTTAGGTTATCAAAAGGAAAAACGTTTGAATTTTTTATTATGGAGCATTCTTCACTATTAGCAATAGGTACTATAAAATTAGATATATTATTATGAATACCTTCAATAACTATTGGCAAAGCACCATTTACCTTAACTAGCTCTCCTGATAGAGAAAGTTCACCCATAAAGAGAAATTTTTCAATATCTAAACAGTTTATTTGTTCAGTAGCAGCTAATATTCCAATAGCTATTGGCAGGTCAAAAAGTGAGCCATCTTTTCGCAAATCTGCAGGAGCTAAGTTCACTGTAATTCTACCCATGGGAAATTCAAAACCGGAATTTATTATAGCTGATCGAACTCTCTCTTTTGATTCTTTAACAGATGTATCTACAAGTCCAACAATATTAAAGCTGGGAAGCCCTCTTGAGATATCTAACTCTACTGTAATGAGAGTTCCTTTAATGCCTGTAAAGCCTGCAGATTTTATCTTAACCGTCATGTAAAAAACCTCCTAATTTCGCTTGCTTTAAAAAATTATTAAAGCTAAGTCCTATGATAGAATTATTGACAAAATAAGTAAAATTATATTCAAAAATGAATATTAAATTTAATAATATTAATTGAAATGATGGAAATATATTGTAAAAGGTGTTAGCGTGTGATAAAATTGTTTTTAAAATTATTGAGAGGTACATATAATGGGAAAATTAACAGGAAGTGTAGGGAAACTTGGAGAGGATATTGCTAATGATTATTTGGAGAAATTAGGATATAAAATAATAGAAGAAAATTTTAGGTGTAAAATTGGGGAAATAGACTTGATTGCAATTGATGGGGGACTCATTGTATTTGTTGAAGTCAAAAGCAGATTTAGCAATAGTTATGGTTTTCCTGGTGAAGCCGTTAGTTTTAGTAAAAGACAGAAAATATATAAGATTGCTCAGTTTTATATATCAAAAAATAAATTATTTAATGTTAATTGCAGATTTGATGTGATAGAAATTTTTTTTAACGGTGTGAAGGATACATATAAGGTGAATTTAATTAAAGATGCATTTCAAAGTTAAAATGCATTCACTTGAATGCATTTTATCTGAAATAGGATGTATTGATTCCTAATTCAATAGGAATATTTAATAGTGTTATAAATATAGATAAAACGTGGAATGAATAAAATATAATTATATTGACTACACTTTTATTGATTAATAATTTCTACTAGTATTTAGGTGGTGTAGTTGATGAAAGACTTAGATTTGTGGTTTGCTATGGCTGAACTATCAAATAAGATTAAAATTCATTTGATAAAAGAGTTTAAAGATATTGACAAACTGTGGTATTATAGTATAAATAAAAGAAACAACTCATTAATAAGTGAAAAAATTATAAAAAAATTGGTTGAGTCATGGAATAAAGAAAGAATAGAGTGTCTAAAAGGCAAGATAGAACATGAAGAAATGAGTATTGTAACTTACAATGATAATTTATATCCAGAGAAGTTAAAAAATTATGATGATGCTCCTTTCTTATTGTTTTATAAAGGGAACATTAAGAGACTAAATGAAACTTATAATATTTCAATGGTTGGTTCACGTGTATGCACAAGCTATGGCCAAAATATTGCCAAGATTATATCAGAAGATCTTTCCACAAATAATATTAATATTATAAGTGGATTGGCAAGAGGGATAGATACTATTGCTCATGTAAACTCAGTTGAAAGTGGAGGATTTACTTGTGCAGTGCTAGGTTGTGGACTAGATATAGCGTATCCACCAGAAAATAAAGGTTTATATAAAAAAATATATAATAGCGGCTGTATAATTTCTCAGTTTTTGCCGCAAACAAAACCATTAGCTTATAATTTTCCTATTAGAAACAGGATTATAAGTGCATTAAGTGATTTAGTTATTGTAATAGAGGCAAGCGCTAAAAGCGGTTCCCTAATAACAGCTTCAGCGGCACTAGAGCAAGGGCTTGATGTAATGGCAGTTCCGGGTTCAGTGTTCTCAAAGCAAAGTAAAGGCACAAATAAGTTGATAAAAGACGGGGCCTTTGTGTTTACCGAAATGTCAGATATATATGATATTTTAGGAATAAAAATTAAACAAAAGAAAAATTATAAAAAAGCAGAAATAAAGCAAGGTAATTATAAGATAATTTACGATAAGTTAAGTGATGATCCGATACATATCGATGATATAATAAGCACCACACATATTGACATTCAGCAAATTTATGCTGTATTATTTGAAATGCAACTTAAAGATGAAGTTATATGCTTAAGTGGAAATTATTATGTTAAAGCAAATAGTGCTATATAAATGTAAAAGATTATAGAATGACTCAGTATCAATGGAGGGGTTAAGATGGGACAAAAATTAGTAATAGTGGAGTCACCGGCTAAAGCAAAGACTATAGGAAAATATTTAGGAAAAAATTTTATTGTTGAAGCGTCCATGGGGCATGTAAGGGATTTGCCAAAGAGTCAGTTAGGTGTAAATGTTGAAGATAACTATGAACCTAAATATATAACTATTAGAGGCAAAGGTGAATTGCTAAACAAGTTAAAAAAGGAAGCTAAAAAAAGTGAAAAAATATATCTAGCAACGGACCCCGATAGAGAAGGAGAAGCAATTTCTTGGCATTTGGAGAAAATACTTAATATTGATGAAAATGATGTTTGTAGAATAGTTTTTAATGAAATTACAAAGAACGCTATTAAAAATGCTATTAAATCACCAAGAAAAGTAGATATTAATTTAGTTAATGCTCAGCAGGCAAGAAGAGTGGTAGATAGATTGGTGGGATACAAGATAAGCCCGATTTTATGGAGAAAAGTAAAATGGGGACTAAGCGCTGGCAGAGTACAGTCTGTATCATTAAAATTAATATGTGACAGAGAAAAACAAATTGAAGAATTTAAGGAAGAAGAGTACTGGACAGTAGAATGCGAATTATTAGAAGATGCTGATAGTAGTAAATTTCATGTGAAATTAGTATCTTATAAAGGTAAAAAGATTGAAGTTTTAACTCGTATAGATAGTGAAAAGGTTATAAATGACTTAAAAAGTGGAAAATTTATTGTGAAGCAAATTAAAAAGTCATCAAAAAATAAAAATCCGCTGCCTCCTTTTACAACAAGTACATTGCAACAGGATGCGTATAAGAAGCTTAATTTTTCTACAAAGAGAACTATGTCAATAGCTCAGCAATTATATGAGGGAATTGATGTAAAGGGACATGGAACTATTGGTCTCATTACTTATATGAGAACGGATTCAGTAAGAATATCAGATGAAGCTCAAAAATCAGCAAGGGACTTTATAGTTGGAAACTTTGGCAGTGAATATACTCCAGAAACTCCAAGAGTCTATAAAGGTAAAAAAAATACTCAGGATGCACATGAAGCTATACGTCCATCTTATGTAGATATTACACCTGAACAGTTAAAAGGAGTTATTAAGGATGAGCAGTATAAGCTATATAATCTAATTTGGAACAGATTTGTTGCAAGTCAAATGTCATCCTGTATTTTGAACACAATATCTGTTGAAATAGAAAACGGAGATTATATTTTGAAGGCTACTGGTTCTTCTATTGCGTTTGAAGGTTTTATGAAGGTATACAAATATGTTACAGATGAGGAAGAAAGTTCTACCAAGATTCCTGAATTATCCGAAAACCAGCAGTTAGCTCTAAGTGATATTCAAGGTAAACAACATTTTACTCAACCGCCAGCAAGATTTTCTGAAGCATCATTAGTAAAAACACTTGAAGAAAAAGGTATAGGTAGACCAAGTACCTATGCACCTATAATATCAACTTTATTAGAAAGAAAATACGTAGAGAGAGAGAAGAAAACCTTAATACCTACTGAATTAGGCAAGATTGTGAATAATATTGTAAGTGATTATTTTAACCAAATAGTTGATGTGGAATTTACAGCAGAGATGGAAGATAAATTGGATAGTATTGAGGATGGAAAAGCTCAGTGGAAGGCTATAGTGGATGAATTTTTCAAGCCTTTGGAAAAGTCTGTTGATATCGCTGAAAAAGAAGTTGCAAAGATTACGATTGAAGATGAAGTCACTGATGTTAAATGTGATAAGTGTGGCAGATTTATGGTTAAAAAGAGAGGCAGGTTTGGAGACTTTTTAGCATGTCCGGGATACCCTGACTGTAAAAATACTAAGCCTATAGTTGAGGAGTTAGAGGTTGCCTGTCCTAAATGTGGTGGAAAGATAGTAGGTAGAAGAAGTAAAAAAGGCAAAAAGTTTTTTGGATGTAGTAATTATCCAACCTGTGACTTCGTTAGTTGGTTTGAACCAGTTGATGAAAAATGCAGCGTATGCGGTGGAAATATGGTGAAAAAATATTCTAAGGCAAAGGGAGTCTACCATGAATGCACTAATACTGAATGTAAAAACAAAGTTTATAAGGAACAGAATGAGGATAAGAAAGATGACACTGTAGTGTAAAATGCAAACTTTTAAAAATTTAACATTTTAAAATGCAAAACTAATATTTTTTATAACTAATTTAATTCTGAAAAGGTCGATATATCAAAAATATAGTTGAATTCTAGCAAATTGTATGTTACTATTACATCAGAGATTTGGCGACAATTCGGAATATTATAAAAATTCCAATATTCCGAATTTCTTATTATTTTATAAAACTATTTCTTTTTTTAATAGTTTGATTTAGGAGGAGTATCGATGTCCACACTGTTGAGTAAGACAAGGATGTTAAATAAAATACTTCAGAAATCTGGTACGGAGCCAGTGGTATTTGAAGATATATGTAGATTGCTTAGCGAAGTATTAGAAAGCAATGTTTATATTATAAGTAGAAAAGGTAAAATATTGGGTTATAATTTCTCAAGTGGTTTTGAATGTCAGGTAATGAAAAATGATATTATATTAGACAAAAAGTTTCCTGAGTTTTATAACAATAAATTAATGAACACCCATGAAACAAAATCAAATTTAACCAATAGCGGCATGTGCGTTTTTGATGAGAATACCAAATGTGAGCTTAATAATAAACTTTCAGTTATAGTACCTATAATAGGCAATAGAGAAAGATTAGGTTCATTATTGTTATCAAGATTTGATAATAATTTCACAGACGATGATTTGGTTTTAGCAGAATATAGTGCTACTATAGTTGGTTTGGAGATTTTAAGAAATAAACATGACGAAATTGAAGAAGAAGCAAGAAAAAAAGCTATTGTTCAGTTGGCTATAGGAACGCTTTCCTATTCTGAATTAGAAGCTGTTGAACATATTTTTAATGAGTTAGACGGAAATGAAGGTTTACTTGTAGCATCTAAAATAGCTGATAAGGTTGGAATCACTAGATCAGTGATTGTTAATGCTTTAAGAAAATTTGAAAGTGCTGGCGTTATTGAATCGAGATCTTTAGGGATGAAGGGAACTCATATCAAAATATTAAATGACAAATTAATGGACGAGTTAAGAAAAATTAAATAATTTATGAATAATAGGATACATTTAGGTGTATCCTATTATTATGTAATAAAATTGCCTATATTAATTAAATTTCAGGAGTATATTAAAATTTATAACATTTTAGAAATAAAAATATAAATTTTGTATTGAATACAGCAATTGTATATGGTATACTACTAAAGATAAAAATACACACATTACCCAATTTACAAAATGGTGCCTTATAGGGTGGTTTGTAAGTATGAAGGTAATGGAGGTAAAAACCAAGGAGGTAAATTAAATGGCAGTAATTTCAATGAAGCAATTATTAGAAGCAGGTGTTCATTTCGGACATCAGACAAGAAGATGGAACCCTAAAATGGCTCCATACATATTCACAGAAAGAAACGGAATCTATATCATCGATTTACAAAAAACTGTTAAAAAGGTTGATGAGGCTTATGACTTCATAAAGAGTGTATCTGAAGAGGGAAAAGACGTACTTTTCGTAGGAACTAAGAAACAAGCTCAAGAAGCTATAGCTGAAGAAGCAGTAAGAAGTGGTATGTACTTTGTTAATAACAGATGGTTAGGCGGAATGCTAACTAACTTTAAAACAATAAAAACAAGAATCAACAGATTAGCAGAATTACAACAAATGCAAGAAGATGGTATTTTTGATGTTCTTCCTAAGAAAGAAGTTATAAAGCTTAAGAATGAAGAAGAAAAGCTTGAAAAGAACTTAGGCGGAATAAGAGGATTGGTTCAAAGCAGAGTAGGTGCTCTATTTGTAGTTGATCCAAGAAAAGAAAAGAATGCTATATCAGAAGCAAAAATATTAGGAATACCTGTTGTTGCTATAGTAGATACTAACTGTGATCCAGATGAAGTGGATTATGTTATACCAGGAAACGATGATGCTATAAGAGCAGTTAAATTAATCACAGCTAAAATGGCTGATGCTATAATTGAAGGAAGACAAGGCGAGCAATTAGCTGAATAATGAATGTTAATATTTAAAGGGTAATAATTTTATTACCCTTTAAAATAGTAATGAACGGAGGAATACATATGATTTCTGCAAGTATGGTTAAGGATTTAAGAGAAAGAACTGGAGCCGCAATGATGGCTTGTAAAAAAGCATTAACAGAATCAAACGGTGACATGGATAAGGCAATTGAAATATTAAGAGAAAAAGGATTGGCTTCAGCAGCTAAAAAAGCTGGAAGAGTTGCTTCAGAAGGCTTAATAGTTACACATGTAACTGATGATAAAAAGGTAGGATCAATAGTTGAGGTAAACTGTGAAACAGACTTCGTTTCTGCAAATGAAGCATTCGCAGAATTAGCAAACAATATTGCTAAACAAACAGCTATATCAAAGGCTTCAACTGTAGAAGAACTTGTACAAGAAAAATACATAGCTGATGAAACAGTAACTGTTCAAGAATCAGTAACTGCATTAATCGCAAAATTAGGCGAAAATATGAGTGTTAGAAGATTTGAAAGATTTACAGTAGAAAAAGGTATAGTTCAAAGCTACATTCATGGCGGTGGAAGAATTGGTGTTTTAGTTGAACTTACATGCGAAAAAGAAGATGAAGTTTTAGCCGAAGTAGCAAAAGATGTTTGTCTACAAGTAGCAGCAGCTAACCCATTATTCCTAACTCAAGCAGATGTTGACCAAGAATCTCTTGATAAAGAAAGAGAAATATACAAGGTTCAAGCATTAAATGAGGGAAAACCAGAAAACATCGCTGAAAAGATGGTTGAAGGAAGAATTCGCAAATACTTAAAAGAAGTATGTTTAGTTGATCAATTGTTCGTAAAAGATGGCGAATTAACAATAGCTAAATACTTAGAAAAGAGATCTAAGGAAATTGGATCCGAAATAAAAATCGCTAAATTTGTTAGATTCGAAAGAGGCGAAGGTATAGAAAAAGTTGAAGAAAATTTTGCTGAAGAAGTTAAGAAACAAATGCAGCAGGGAAAATAGAAAAAGGGAACACTGCGTGTTCTCTTTTTTTAAAGCCAATTTGTATTTAGTTTAGAGAAATTCATATGTAATTTCTTACAATTTGGAGGTATAATATAATATGAAAGCTGTAAAGTATAAAAGGATAATGCTCAAACTCTCTGGAGAGGCTTTAGCAGGGAATAGCGGGTATGGAATAGATTTTGATGTAGCAACTAGAATAGCTGAAGAGATTAAAGAGTTAGTTGATATGGGGGCAGAAGTAGGTGCAGTAGTAGGTGGCGGCAACATTTGGAGAGGCAGACAAGGTGAAGGCATGGATAGAACTACAGCGGACTATATGGGTATGCTTGCTACATGTATCAATGCTTTGGCACTTCAGGATTCACTAGAAAACATTGGCGTAAAGACTAGAGTTCAAACAGCTATAGAAATGAAGGAAGTAGCAGAACCTTTTATAAGAAGAAGGGCTATGAGGCACTTAGAAAAAGGTAGGGTTGTGATTTTTGCAGCTGGAACAGGTAATCCGTATTTTTCAACAGATACAACAGCAGCTTTAAGAGCAGCTGAAATTGAAGCGGATGTTATTTTACTTGCGAAAAAGGTTGATGGAGTATATGATAAAGATCCTCATAAATATGAAGATGCTAAAAAATATACTTCCTTAACATATATTGATGTTTTAGAGCAAGGCTTACAGGTTATGGACTCCACAGCTACTTCTCTGTGCATGGATAATGAAATCCCAATATTAGTTTTTGGTTTGGATTCTCCTGGTAACATAATGAAGGCTGCTATGGGAGAAAGTATTGGAACATTAGTATCTAATGGAAAATAGAGGTGATATTATGATAAAAGAGATAATTAGTACTGCTGATGAAAAAATGCAAAAAACTATTTCAGTATTAAAAAAAGAATTATCTTCAATGAAAGCTGGCAGAGCAAATCCAGCTATGTTAGACAGAATAGAAGCTGAATACTATGGAAGTGTAACTCCACTTAATCAGTTGGCAAATATTTCTGCTCCTGAACCAAGAGTTTTACTTATACAACCATATGATAAAACATCTATTAAAAGCATAGAAAAAGCAATATTGGTATCCGATTTAGGAATAAATCCTTCTAATGATGGTACTGCCATAAGACTTGTTGTACCTGAATTAACTGAAGAAACTAGAAAAAATATTGTAAAGAATGTAAAGAAAACAGGTGAAGAAGCTAAGGTGGCTGTTAGATCAATAAGAAGAGATGCTAATGATAAAATAAAAGCATTAAAAAAGAATAACGAAGCTACTGAGGATGAAGTTAAAAAAGCTGAGGATAAAATTCAAAAAGAAACAGATAATTATATAAAACAAATTGAAAACCTTGTTGATACAAAAGAAAAAGAAATAATGACTGTTTAGTATATAGTAAAACCTGCATTAAGCAGGTTTTCTTAATAGTTATAGAGAGTGAGATGGTACAATGTGGAGTTTTTTTAAGAATAACCATAAAGAAAAAATTGATATTAATGCCAATATAGACCTTGAGAGGATTCCAAAGCATATAGCCATCATAATGGATGGTAATGGCAGGTGGGCTAAGGAAAGAAGATTACCAAGAACTATGGGACATAGACAAGGTGTTATCGCCATCAAAAGGATTGTTAAAGAGTGCAGTCAATTAGGAGTTAAATACTTGACTCTATACGCATTTTCAACTGAGAATTGGAAGAGGTCACAAGAAGAAGTTAGTGCACTAATGAATCTTCTTGTAGAATTTTTAATAAGCGAGATTAATGAACTACATAAAAATGGTGTAGTTGTCAATTCAATAGGTAATATTTCAGGTTTGCCGGAAAAATGCCAGGAACAATTGAAAGCCTCATTTGAAAGAACTAAGAATAATAAAGGGCTTGTTTTAAATTTGGCCTTAAATTATGGTGGAAGAGATGAAATAGTAAATGCTGTCAAAAAGCTTGTTACCAAGGTTGATGCTGGTGAGCTCACTGAAGAAGATATTAACGAGGATGTCTTATCAAGACTTATGTATACAGGTGGTATGCCAGATCCAGATTTAATAATAAGACCTAGCGGAGAACAAAGACTTAGCAATTTTTTACTTTGGCAGTGTGCATATTCTGAATTTTGGTATTCAAATATTAAATGGCCTGATTTTAGTGTAGAAGATTTACATAATGCAATCTACGATTTTCAAAATAGAGACAGAAGATTTGGTGCTGTAAAGTAGGAGGAACAATATGAACAGTAGATATTTGGGTGCTATAATTTTAGCTCCTTTGCTTATATTTCTGCTTGTTGGTGGACTGTGGTTGAAGGGTTTATTAATTGCACTTTCACTTATTGGATTATACGAGTTTTACAAAGTATGTAGACAAGTAGATTTGGTTCCTGTTAGTATAATTGGGTATATACTTTGTATAATTTATTATTCTGTTTTAGACACTGATTTTAATCTACAATTGATAATGTATATAATAATTGCCGCCTTTATTGTTACTTTTATATTAGTGGTGGTTGATGAAAAATATAATTTTATCGGAATAGCGGTCACTATTTTTGGATTTCTTTATGTACCAGTATTTTTTGGGTTTATATATCAGATAAGTATTAAAGAACATGGAAACTTTTTAGTATGGCTTGTATTTATATCTTCTTGGGTATGTGATACCTCAGCTTACTATGTAGGTAAATATTTTGGCCGTAACAAACTCTGTCCAAGGGTTAGTCCTAAAAAAACTGTAGAAGGTTCCTTAGGAGGACTATTTGGAAGTGTGATAGGATGCTTGGTATTTGGGATGATTTCGAATCATTACGGAGTAGTAATACCATTATACCATTATATTGTAATTGGAGTTATTTGTGGAGTTTTATCACAACTTGGTGATTTATCAGCTTCTTCAATTAAAAGATATGCAGGGGTTAAAGATTATAGTAATTTGATTCCAGGTCATGGCGGTATACTAGATCGCTTTGACAGCATACTTTTCGCTGCGGTGGCAGTGTTTTACTATTTAACCTTTATTGTTAATATAAAGTAGTTTCACGAATATTTCATACTACCTAATAAGTATACTATTATATATGACTAGGCAGGTGTTTGAAATTTGGTTACTATCTATAAAAAAATCATATATTGCATACTTCTCTTATGTTTTTTACTATTGACGGTGTTTGTCTTTGTAAATTATCTTAAACCTTTTTTTGCTGCAGCTGGGTTAACTATTTTAAGTACCCCAATCTATGAATTTATGCATAGAAAAAAATTGTTTCATAAAAAGATTTGTGCAGTAATAAGTTTAGCTTTAATAAATCTTACGGCCTTAATATGTATATTTTACATAGGTAATTTTTTCATTGAAAGTTTAAGTTTAGTAGTCAATGATTTAAATCTTGGAGATAATGCAAATAAAATTTCTTTTAACCTAAGTTCTCTCACAAATATTAATTTTTTAGAATTATTTAATAATATTAATTTGAATTATAATAAAATAGTGAATACAGAAATATTAAAAAAAGGAGCAGTATATACTACAGATGGAATTTTTGCATATTTTGTAGGCAATATAACTGCTTACTTTATTTTAATAGATAAATATGTTATATTGAATTATGTTGAAAACTTTATATCGAAAGATAAGATGAACTTAATATCAAGCAAATTACAGACTATAAGAAATTTGGTGCAAATAGAGGTTATACTTGTTATTGTGACTACTATTGTGACCATTATTGGATTATGCATATTAGGAGTTAAAAATTCATTGGTAATAGGAATTTTATGCGGTATTTTGGATATCCTTCCTTTTGTAGGAACCATTTTAGTGTTTATACCTCTTATATTTTACGAATGGTATACAAAACAGTATATTATTGCTATAGGACTAGTGTGCCTTTATATTTTGTTGCAATTTAATAGACAGATATTAGAAACAAAATTTATTAGCAATAAATTGAACATTCATCCTTTGCTAATAATATTCTCTGTCTACATTGGTGCAAAGATTTTTGGAATTATAGGTTTATTTTTAGGTCCTCTTTATGCAATAACAGTCAAAGAGATTATTTTTGCTTGAGGTATAGAATAATTATGATAAAAATGTGTAGGGGGGATAATCATATGAAGAAAGTTGCTATATTAGGTGTGACTGGTTCTATAGGTACTCAAACGCTTGATGTGATTAGTAACAATCCTGAAAATTTCAGTTTGGTAGCTGTTTCTGCTAATCAAAGCTGGGAAAAGGTTATAAAAATTATCGAGGATTTTAATCCTCAATACGTAGCTATGATGGATAAAAGCTCTTACGAAAAAATATATTACTATTGTAAAGAGAACCATAAGCATATAGAAGTGTTATTTGGGATCGAAGGCTTAAATTGTATCTCCAGTTTGCAGGAGGTCGATATAGTTGTAACTTCTGTAGTAGGTATGGTAGGTTTAGTACCTACTATAACTGCGATTGAGGCTGGGAAAGATATTGCCCTTGCCAATAAAGAAACTTTAGTTGTAGGTGGAGAATTGGTAATAAATAAGGCAAAGAAACATGGGGTGAATATTCTTCCTGTAGACTCTGAGCACTGTGCAATATTTCAATGTTTACAAGGAAATAAGAGGGAAGATGTTAGCAAATTAATATTGACAGCTTCAGGTGGAAGTTTTAGAGGTAGAAGTAAGGAGAGTCTTGGAGAGATTACTGTTGAGCAAGCTCTTAAACATCCAAATTGGAGTATGGGTAAAAAAATCTCCATCGATTCCTCAACTCTTATGAATAAAGGTTTAGAGGTAATCGAAGCTCATTGGCTATTTGGTATGAGCTACGACAATATAGAAGTAGTCATTCATCCGGAAAGTATAATTCATTCAATGGTAGAATACATAGATGGCAGTGTAATTGCTCAGTTGGGAAGTACGGATATGAGACTTCCTATACAATATGCAATGAATTACCCTGAAAGAAAAAGGAACATAGCAGATAAATTGGATTTTTATAAAATATCAAAGCTAACCTTTGAAAAGCCAGATACTGATACTTTTAGGTGTTTAAAATTAGCTTACGAAGTTGGTAGGGTAGGAGGTAATATGCCTACAATACTAAATGCAGCAAATGAAATTGCAGTTGAATTATTTTTGAATAGAAGGATAAAGTTTCTTCAAATTGAAGATATTATAAATGATGCAGTAAATCATTTTGAATTTCGAAGAGAACTAGATATAGATAGCATTATTAGTACTGACATTAGTGTAAGAAAATATGTGAAAGATAAATATTTTGATAGGTGGTGAGTAATTTGTATATTGTAATGGCTGTATTAGCCTTTAGTTTACTAGTTATAATGCATGAGCTAGGACATTTTACATTAGCTAAAATTAATAAAGTTAAGGTTGAGGAATTTTCAGTAGGTATGGGGCCAAAAATAGTTGGCATCAAGGGAAAAGAGACAGTATACACCATTAGGTTATTTCCGATAGGTGGATTTGTTAAAATGCTTGGAGATGACGAAAAGAGCTCTGATCTCAGAGCATTTAATAATAAATCTCCTCTTAGAAAGCTAAGCATAGTTGTTGCAGGACCGTTGATGAATATACTGTTAGCTGCTATTTTATTTGGAACTGTAGGTTCAATAAATGGTTTTTTAGAGCCAACAGTTAGCAAGATCCTTGAAAAAAGCCCAGCGGCTAGTTTGGATATTAAGCCTGGCGATAGATTAGTTAAAGTTAATGGTTCTAAACTTTTTACATGGCAAGATTTTCAGTTTGAAGTTGCAATGTCGAAAGGAAATGATATAGATATAACTATAAATAGAGGAACTACTACAAAGAACATTACAGTGAAGCCTGTTATAGATAAGGAAACAGGATCATACATGGTTGGACTTTACCCAACTGTGGTTGAAAAACCTTCTTTTGCAAGTTCAGTGGCTTATGGAGCTAGAGAGACTATTTCTATGGTTAAAGAGGCTTATATGAGTCTTGGTATAATGATAAGCGGCAAGGCATCAGCAAAAGATGTAGGGGGACCGCTGAGTATAATAAAAGTAACAGGTAAAGTAGCTGAGGCTGGAATTATTCCTCTACTTAGCTTTACTGCATTTTTAAGTACCCAATTAGGAGTTCTTAATCTGCTTCCAATACCTGCACTAGATGGAGGATATGTAATGTTATTTTTATTTCAGATAATAACTGGTAAAGAGGTTGATGATAATAAAGTAGGTATAATTAATACCATTGGATTTACTCTATTGATGGCACTTATGGTGTTGGTAACTATAAAAGACATTCTTTATCCTATTAAAATCTAGGAGATGCATAAGATGGAACGAAAAACAACTAAGAAGGTAAAGGTAGGAAATATATTTATTGGTGGTAATGAAAAAATTGCTATCCAATCAATGACCAATACAGATACAAGAAATGTAGAGGCTACAGTGGCTCAAATCAAGCAGCTTGAGAATGCAGGCTGTGATATTGTAAGAGTTGCAGTTCCAGATATGGAGGCCTGTAAAGCTATAAGAGAGATTATTAAAAAGATATCATTGCCCTTAGTAGCTGATATACATTTTGACTATAGATTAGCATTAAAATGTATTGAATATGGGATATCTAAATTAAGAATAAACCCTGGAAATATTGGAAGTATCGAGAGGGTTAAGGCTGTGGCTGAAGCAGCTAAAGATAAAGGCATACCTATAAGAATTGGTGTTAATTCTGGTTCACTTGAAAGGGAATTATTAGAAAAGTATAAAAAGGTTTGTCCAGAAGCGCTAGTTGAAAGTGCTCTGAAACATGTAGAAATATTAGATAGTGTTAATTTTGATGATATCGTAATTTCTATAAAATCTTCAAATGTACTTCAAATGATAGAGAGCTATAGACAAATTTCAAAGAAGGTTAACTACCCTCTTCATGTAGGAGTTACTGAGGCGGGTACTCTGTGGAGAGGAACTATAAAGTCAAGCGTGGGGATTGGTACATTACTATGTGAAGGAATTGGCGATACTATAAGAGTTTCTTTAACTGGAGATCCTGTTGAAGAAATCAAGGTTGGAAAAGAAATTTTAAGATCCATAGGTTATAACAATGAAGGGATTCAGTTTGTATCTTGTCCTACCTGTGGAAGAACTCAAATTAACCTGATTAATATTGCTAACGAAGTAGAAAAAAGACTTGCTGGCTGCAATAAAAATATAACGGTTGCAGTTATGGGTTGTGTGGTTAATGGACCAGGTGAGGCCAGAGAAGCAGATATTGGCATAGCTGGAGGTCATGGTGAAGGACTTATATTTAAAAAAGGACAGATAGTAAAAAAGGTTAAAGAAGAGAATCTTGTGGAAGAATTAATAAAGGAAATTAACAATCTTTAGACTATGCTTATCATAGTCTATTTATTCTTAAATATTACTACAAAGTTATTAATTGGTGTGCTATAAATCTCTTTAAGGTAAGGAATATATTAAAGAAATATGAATCATTTATATTCTTTAGGGAATAATGTATCACAGAGAGAAATGAGTGTAAAAGAACTTCTTCTTGAAATAAGTAGTTTATTATGTTAAAATAACCTTAGTTAATCTTTACTGATAATTTTTGGCGAGGAGAGTGGGCTTTTACCCGCTCTTTCTATTTGTAAACGCAACATTTGTTGCGTTTTTCATTAATATTTAATAATAGAATATAAAAAAATGCAAAACCTAAAGTTAAGGAGGGGATTGAGATGCAAAAAGACGTTTTAGTGAATAAGCTTATTGACTTAATCAAGCCAGTGGTTTTGGAATTAGGTTACGATTTTTATCATTTAGAGTTAGTTAAAGAACAGGGAGAAGACTACCTACGTGTATATATAGATAATGAAAATGGTATTTCGTTAGAGGATTGTGAAAAAGTAAGCAGACGAATTAGTGATTTGCTGGATATTGAAGACCCTATTACGTTTAGTTATTATCTAGAAGTATCTTCGCCGGGTATTTTTAGAAATTTGTATACAGATGAGCACTTAAAAAGATATATTGGTTACAAGGTTCAAGTTAATGTTACTAAGGTAGTTAAAGGCAAAAGAAAATTTGAGGGTGAATTGATTAGCTACACTGATTTAGAATTAGTAATAAAAGAAAATAATGAGGAAGTGTCTATCGAAAGAGACAAGATACGTTCTGTTAGTTTAGAAGGGGAGCTTTAAGGAGGTTATTCAAAAATGAACGAAGAATTCGTGGGAGCACTGAAGGAAATTGTAAAAGAAAAAGGTATAAGTGAAGATTTATTATTTACCACAATTGAAGACGCTTTAGTTGCAGCGTACAAAAAGAATTATGCTAGGCCAAACGAGAGCGTTCAAAATGTTAAAGTTACAATGAATAGAGAAAATGGGGATATTCATGTATACTCTCAAAAAATAGTTGTTGAGGAAGTCTTTGATGATTTGAACGAGATATCATTAGAAGATGCAAAAGCCGTAGATCCTAGATATCAAATAGATGATATAGTGGATGTAGAAGTAACTCCAAAAACATTTGGAAGAGTAGCAGCACAATCAGCAAAACAAGTTGTAGTTCAAAGAATAAAAGAAGCTGAAAGAACGACAATTTACAACGAATTCACTGAAAAAGAATATGATATAATAACAGGAACAGTAATTAGGAAAGATAAAGGAAATGTACTTGTTGATTTAGGAAGAATCGAGGCAGTGCTAGGACCTAGTGAGCAAATTCCTGGAGAAGATTATATCTATAATGAAATGCTTAAACTGTACATAGTAGAAGTAAGAAACACAACAAAAGGAGCACAAGTAGTAGTTTCAAGAACTCATCCTGGACTTGTTAAAAGGTTATTTGAATTAGAAGTTCCTGAAATATACGAAGGTGTAGTTGAAATTAAGAGTATTTCAAGGGAAGCCGGTTCTAGAACTAAAATTGCAGTGTACTCCAGCGATGAAAATGTAGATCCAATGGGAGCTTGCGTTGGACCTAAGGGTATAAGAGTTCAAAACATAGTTAATGAATTAAAAAATGAAAAAATAGATATTATCAAGTGGGATAAGCTTCCAGAGGTTTATATTGCCAATGCTTTAAGTCCTGCAAAAGTTTTGGATGTAGTTATTGATGAAGAAAATAAATCTGCTAAGGTCATTGTTGATGATAATCAATTGTCTCTTGCTATAGGAAAAGAAGGGCAAAATGTTAGACTTGCTGCTAAATTAACAGGATGGAAGATTGATATAAAGAGCAAGTCTCAACAAGAAAATGAAAAAAATATAGCTGCAGAGTAGGTGGGTATTAATGAAGGTAAAGAAACTGCCGCAAAGAATGTGTACTGGATGTATGGAGATGAAACCTAAAAAAGAACTTATTAGAGTGGTGAGAAGTAAAGAAGGAGAAATCTCAATTGATACTTCTGGTAAAAAACCTGGTAGAGGAGCATACATTTGCAAAAGTGCAGACTGCTTAGAAAAAGCTATAAAGACTAAACGACTTAGTAGAAATTTAGAAGTCACTATAGATAATGAAATTTATGATAGACTTAAAGAGGAGATTTCGAATGATAAATAAATTTCTTCAATTTTTAGGGATTACCAAAAGAGCTGGAAAGCTCGTTGAAGGTTATAATAAATGTGAAGAGACTGTTAAAAGAGGAGGAGTTTTCCTCGTTATACTATCAGATGAGTCCTCAGAGAATACGAAAAAGAAATTTAAAAATTACTGTGAGAAAAAAGATATTCCATGCATAGAGGGAATATCTAAAGATACATTAGGTAAGGTTCTTGGAAGAACTGAGATAAATGTATTGTGTGTAATAGATGTAGGTATGAGCAATAAGCTTTTAGAGCTATGGCGAACCACAATTTAACCGGGGGTGAATAATTTGTCAAAAATAAGAGTGCATGAATTAGCCAAGGAGCTAGGAATAACAAGCAAAGAATTGATAAATATACTAATAGAGGAATTTAGCATAGAAGTTAAAAATCATATGAGCACTATAGAAGACGAAGATGCAGAACTTATAAAAGAAATGTTCTCAGAAATCAGCAGTAAACAAAATTCAGAAGCTGCTATAGACAAAAATGATAAGTCTGAATTAGTAGAAGAATATGAAACTATGGTAAACGAGAGCATTAAACAAAGAAAGTATAAAAAAGGCAAGAATAGGCCAGAAGATAGAGATGATGACTCAAATGATGCTGAAGAAGAAATAGTAATCGAAATTGATAAAACAATAACTGTAAAAGAGCTGTCAGAAAAATTGAAGAAGCCAATTACTGAAGTAATTAGACAACTTATGTTTATGGGAGTTATGGCAGCTATCAATCAAGAGTTGGATTTTGAAACATCAGAAAAATTAGCTTCAAAATTTAATGCTGTGGTTTATTTAAAAGAAGACTCAGAAAAGATGGAAGAAGACGATATTGAAGAAGAAATAGATGAAGATGAAGAAAGTGCAGTAAAGAGACCTCCTGTTGTAACAGTAATGGGTCATGTTGACCATGGTAAAACTTCATTATTAGATGCTATAAAAAAATCTAAGGTAACTGAAAGTGAAGCTGGAGGAATAACACAACATATAGGAGCTTATGTAGTAGATATTCATGGAGAAAAGATTTCATTTTTAGATACTCCAGGTCATGAAGCTTTCACTGCTATGAGAGCTAGAGGTGCGCAAATAACAGATATAGTTATACTTGTTGTTGCTGCAGATGACGGAATAATGCCTCAAACAGAAGAAGCTATAAGCCATTGTAAGGCTGCAGGAGTTCCAATAATAGTAGCTATTAATAAAATTGATAAGCCAGGTGCTAACATCGATAGAGTTAAGCAAGAACTAACTGAATATGGCCTAGTTTCAGAGGATTGGGGTGGAGACACTGTTTGTGTACCTGTATCAGCTAAGACTAAGGAAGGTCTTGATAACCTATTGGAAATGGTTGTATTAACTGCTGAAATGCAAGAATTAACTGCTAATCCAGCAAGAAAAGCAAAAGGAACTGTAATTGAAGGTAAATTAGATAAACAAAAAGGGCCAGTTGCATCATTATTAGTTCAAAATGGTACTTTACATGTTGGAGACTCCATAATTGTGGGATCTACATATGGAAGAATAAGAGCTATGTTTGATGATAAAGGAAAGAAAATAAAGTCAGCAGGTCCTTCCATACCAGTTGAGATTTTAGGTCTTTCAGATGTACCAGAAGCTGGAGATAGATTTAATGTAGTAAAAGACGAAAAAACAGCAAGAAACATGGCTGAAAAGAGAAAAGAAAAAATGAGAACAGAATATCTTCAATCTACACATAGAGTATCGCTTGAAGATTTATATAATCAGATTCAAGAAGGTAAGGTTAAAGAGCTTGGCATAATTGTTAAAGCTGACGTTCAAGGATCTGTTGAGGCAGTTAGACAATCATTAGAAAAATTATCAACTGAAACAGTTAAAATAAGAGTTATTCATGGAGCGGTTGGAGCTATAACAGAAACTGACGTAACACTAGCTTCAGCATCAAATGCAATAATTATTGGGTTTAATGTTAGACCTAACACTGAAGCATCAGCACTTTCAGAGAAAGAAAATGTAGAAATCAAGACTTATAGAGTTATTTATACGGCCCTTGATGATATAAAAGCTGCTATGGTTGGTATGTTGGAGCCTGAATATAAGGAAGTTATTCTTGGAAAAGCAGAAGTAAGGCAAGTATATAAAATATCAAGTATAGGAACAATAGCTGGATGCTATATTTTAGATGGAAAGATAACAAGAAACTGCGATGTTAGAGTTATTAGAGATGGTATCGTAATAATTGAAGGTAAACTAGCGTCATTAAAGAGATTTAAAGATGATGTTAAAGAAGTTGCTACAGGGTATGAATGTGGAATTGGAATCGAAAAGTTTAATGATTTAAAAGAAGGGGATATCATCGAAGGATATACCATGGAAGAAATTAAACCTAAAGCGCTATAATTTTGCAGAGGAGAGGATTTTATGGTTAAATATAGAGGCGGCAGAGTGAACGAAGAAGTTAAGAAGGCAGTAAGTAATATAATTATGAATGAAATCCGTGATCCTAGACTAACTGCTATGGTAAGTGTAACAAATGTAGAGGTAACAAAAGATTTAGGTTATGCTAAAGTATATATTAGTGTGTTCGGAACTGAAGAGCAAAAAAAAGAAACTCTGGCTATTTTAAGAAATTCTGCAGGTTTTATTAGAAGAGAGGTTGGCCATGAGGTAAAGCTAAGAACAGTACCTCAAATGCTTTTCGAATTAGATAATTCTATAGAACAAGGAATGCACATTGATGCTCTTTTACACAAGATAAAGGAGA
The DNA here is from genome assembly GCA_030706015.1 of Bacillota bacterium. Classification (GTDB taxonomy): domain Bacteria; phylum Bacillota; class Clostridia; order Clostridiales; family Clostridiaceae; genus JAUZPI01. Next base: position 37,768 of record JAUZPI010000017.1, on the reverse strand, counting down.
CTAGTCACGATGATAGTGAATAACATAATTAATAAGATTAAGAAAGCTTCCAAGATAGCATTAACATTTCATGTATCACCAGATGGTGATTCCATAGGAAGCAGCTTAGCTTTTATGTTGGGACTACGTTCTATTGGAAAAAAGGTATATATTCTTTCAAAGGAATCTTTACCTGATATATTTAAGTATTTACCATCATCTTCAGAAGTTGATGGAAATACTTATACTATCATTGAAGATACTGAATTGTTAATTACCTTAGATTGTGGGAGTATAGAAAGACTGAATTTTGATAATTCAAGCATAGAATCTAGAAAGTATACATTAATTAATCTGGATCACCATTTATCAAATGATATGTTTGCTGATTTAAATTATGTGAATACCAATGCATCTTCTATGGGCGAAATTGTATATCAAATTCTACAATTAATGAATATTCGTATTACAGAAGACATTGCTGCATGCTTATATACATCTCTTGTAACTGATACTGGGTCTTTCAGACACTCGAATACAACTTCTGTTACTCATACAATTGCTGGGGATTTAATAAATACTGGGTTGGATTTTAGTCAGATTCATAGAAACATTTTTGATAATAAAAAAATCGAAGAATTAAAGCTTCAGGCAAAGGTTATTGATGGCATGTATATGACTCATAATAATAAGGTTTGTGTCATGAAATTAACTAAACAAATACTTAGTGAGTTAAATGCTGATGAAGAGCTTGCTTCAGATATTATTAATATAGGTACTAAAATAGGCTCAGTTGAAGTTGCTCTGCTAATAAAGGAAACTGAAAATGGTGTTAAGGTTAGTCTTCGATCCAAATCAATTGCTGATGTTAGAAAGGTCTGCGAAAAGTTTGGTGGAGGAGGTCATATAAGAGCTGCTGGAGCTAAAATTAATATGACCATAGATGAGGCAGAGAGGGCACTGCTTAAAGAAATAGAAGAAGAGTTGATGAAATAATGGATGGAGTAATAAATGTCTATAAGCCTTTAAATATTACATCCTTTGATGTAGTGAGAAAAATAAAAAAAATAACTAATATAAAGAAGATAGGGCATACAGGAACTTTAGACCCGATGGCATGTGGTGTTTTACCAATATGTATAGGAAAAGCTACAAAAATAGTGGATTATTTGATGCAGGATTATAAAATTTATAGAGCAGATTTAGAACTGGGTAAGGTTACAGATACTTATGATTTAGAAGGTACAATTTTAGAACAAAATGAAGTAAATGTTTCCGGGGAAGATGTAAAAAAGGTTATCAATAAATTTATCGGTGAAATTGAACAAATTCCACCGATGTATTCTGCTCTTAAAATGAATGGTAAAAGGTTGTATGAACTTGCAAGACAAGGCATTGAGGTTGAAAGAAAAGGTAGAAATATCACTATTTTCGATATTAATATTATTGAAATAAACCTGCCTTTAGTGAAGTTTGACGTAAAGTGTTCTAAAGGTACATATATAAGAAGTCTTTGTTATGATATTGGAAAAGAATTAGGATGCGGTGGGACTATGGCCGGATTAGAAAGGCTTTCCACTGGATTCTTCACAAAAGAAAATTCAATTCATCTTGAGAATTTAACTGAAGAAAATATTAAGGATTATTTAATAACAATAGATAATGCCCTACAATCATATGAAAAAGTTTTATTTGGAAAAAAACATGAAAAATTACTCATGAATGGTGTTGAAATAAAAGATAAAGCTATCCTTGAAAATATACCTGATGAAGCATTGTTAAGGGTATATATTGAGGATAAATTTATAGGTCTTGGCACTAAGAATAATTTTTCATTTAAAATGGTTAAATTACTAGTTTAAGGAGTAATGGTATGATTGTTTTAGAGGATAATTTCTGCACTAAAATTGAAGAATGTACATATGTTGCATTAGGAAGCTTTGATGGATTACATATGGGCCATATGAGTTTAATTAATAAAGCTGTTGAATTGTCAAAAAAACATAATGAAAAAAGTATGGTTTTTACTTTTAAAAATCATCCACTAAGCCTAATTAACCAAGATCTTGTTCCTAAGCTGTTGATGGATAATGACACTAAACTAGAGCACTTAAGAAAAAATAATATTGATATAGTTAATTTTGCAGAGTTCAACCAGGAACTAATGAAGATGAATCCTGAAGAGTTTATTAAAAATATGATTGAAGCCTATAATGTAAAAGGTATTGTAGTGGGATTTAATTTTAGGTTTGGTTATAAAAATAAGGGAGATAATGAACTGTTGACTAAGCTCTCAGAAAAGTATGGGTTTGAATTATATGTAGTAGGTCCTATAAAGTATGAGGGGGAAATTGTAAGTAGTTCAAGAATAAGAAAAAACATTTTAGAAGGCAACCTAAAGGAAGCCAGCAACATGCTTACTAGACCATACATGTTAAGGGGTAATGTGGTACAGGGTAAGAAAAACGGAAGAAAGATTGGTTTTCCAACTGCTAATTTGGGATATGACAACAGGTTTGTCATACCGAAAAGAGGTGTTTATTACACTAAAGTAGAGCATGAAGGAAAATTATATAAAGGTATTACGAATGTAGGGTATAATCCTACTGTGGGTGAAAATGACCTTACTATTGAAACCAATATCTTAGATTTCAGCCGTGAGATTTATGGAGAGAGTTTAAATATATATTTTATTGAGAGATTTAGGGATGAAATTAAGTTTCAATCCCTGGAGAGTTTAAAAATACAATTAGCTGCTGATGAGAAGTACGCTAGAAAACAAGAACTTTGAATATAATTTCATTAAATTAGCAAAAATATAATTTACAATTGATATTTTGTTTGTTATAATGACATATGAGAACCCTATTCTGAGAATATTGAGTCACCGACGTATTCTTGGATAGCGGCGATAATATTATGGAGGTGTCTACACGTGGAAAAGAACACAAAACAACAACTAATTGAAAAATTTGCAAGACATGAAGGAGATACTGGTTCACCAGAAGTGCAAATCGCATTACTTACTGAAAGAATCAATCACTTAAATGATCATCTTAAAATGCATAAAAAAGACCACCACTCAAGAAGAGGTCTTTTAATGATGGTAGGACAAAGAAGAGGTCTTCTTAACTATTTAGCTAAGGAAGACATTGAAAGATATCGTTCTCTTATAAAAGAGTTAGGGTTAAGAAAATAGTTTCTAATAGAGCGGTGTATACCGCTCTATTATTTTAATTTGATTAATTACATAAAAGACAAAAACAACAATAATAATATATATTGTATAGGGATATTATAAGGAGGTATCAATATGAGCAATATACTAGAAACCACTGTTGCTGGTCGAACTCTTAAAGTGGAATGTGACAAGGTAGGTGCACTATCAAACCGTGCCATATTTATGAGTTATGGGGAGACAGTTGTACTTGTAAATGTAAATGCATCAGAGAAGCCAAGGGAAGGTATAGATTTCTTTCCACTTAGTGTTGAATATGAAGAAAGATTATATGCGGTAGGAAAGATACCTGGAGGGTTTATAAAGAGAGAAGGAAAACCTTCAGAAAAATCAGTTCTTTTTGCTAGAGCTATCGACAGACCATTAAGGCCATTATTTCCTAAGGGTTATAGAAACGATGTTCAGGTAGTATGCACAGTTGTATCTGTAGAGCAAGATAATGCTCCAGATATTCTAGCTATGAATGGTGCTTCTATGGCGCTTTGTTTGTCAAGCATACCATTTACAGAACCAGTTGGAACAGTTGCAGTTGGTTTAATAGATGGGGAATTTATAATTAATCCAACGGTAGAACAAAGAGAAAAAAGCAGTTTAAATTTAACTGTTTGTGCTACAAAAGAAAGAGTTATGATGATAGAAGCTGGCGGAGACGAAATTCCTGAAGAGACTATGATTCAGGCTATAGATTTTGGATTTAACGCTTGTCAGCAAATAGTTAAATTCCAAGAGGAAGCTGTAGCTAAATATGGTAAAGTAAAGAATGTTCCAGTACTATATCATCCAGATGAAACAATAGAAAAAGATGTAAGAGCATTCTCTTTTGAAATTATAAAAGAAGCCATGTATATAACTGAAAGAGATGTTAGAAATGAAAGATTAAAGGATGTTAAACTAAAGATTGACGAAGAATTCAAAGAAAAATATCCTGATAATGGTGGAGATATTGCAGATATAGTTTATAACATCCAAAAAGAGGTAGTAAGAAATATGCTTCTTAATGAAGGAAGAAGACCTGATGGCAGATCATTTGATGAAATTAGACAAATAGGCTGTGAAGTTGGTATACTACCAAGAACACATGGAACAGGTTTGTTCAGCAGAGGATTAACACAAGTTATGACTGTAGCAACTATAGGAGCTTTAGGTGATGTTCAGATCTTAGATGGACTTGGTACTGAAGAATCTAAGAGATATATGCATCATTATAATTTCCCTGCTTATTCAACTGGTGAAGTAAAGCCATTAAGGGGTCCGGGAAGAAGAGAAATCGGTCATGGAGCTTTAGCTGAAAAAGCGTTAGAACCACTTATTCCTTCAGAAGAAGAATTCCCATATACTATCAGACTAGTATCCGAAGTACTTAGCTCTAATGGTTCAACATCTCAAGCCAGTGTATGCGGAAGTACATTAGCACTATTAGATGCTGGTGTGCCAATTAAGAGACCTGCTGCTGGAATTGCTATGGGACTTATAACTAGCGAAGATTTATCAAAGGAAATAGTAATAACTGATATTCAAGGAATGGAAGATTTCTTTGGCGATATGGACTTTAAGGTTGCAGGTACTGAGAATGGTATAACATCAATTCAAGTAGATACAAAGATACATGGACTATCAAAGTATGTAATTTCTAATGCAATAAATGATGCTAGAAAAGCTAGATTGCATATCATTGAAAAAATAAAAGAATGTATACCAGAACATAGAAAAGAAATGTCACCATATGCACCTAGAGCTTACACAATTAACATAGATCCTGATAAAATCAGAGATGTAATTGGAGCAGGTGGAAAAACAATAAACAAAATAATTGCAGAAACCGGTGTTAAAATAGATATAAAGGAAGATGGAAAAATATTTGTTTTATCAAGCGACAAGGATGGTGCAACTAGAGCACTTAAAATTATCGATGATTTAACAAGAGACGTAAAAGTAGGCGAAATTTATTTAGGTAAAGTAACAAAGACCACAGCTTTTGGAGCATTTGTTGAAATTTTACCTGGTAAAGAAGGTTTAGTTCATATTTCTAAATTGGATGTAGCAAGAGTTAATAAAGTAGAAGATATTGTTACTACTGGAGATGAGATATTAGTTAAGGTTACTGAAATAGATAATCAAGGTAGAATAAATCTATCTAGAAAAGATGCATTAAAGGATTCTGAAGAAAACAAGGATAATATAACAAACGAAGGTTAAAATAGAAGGGCAAGTATTGCCTTTTTATTTTTCAAAAAATAATATTATCATATATAAGGAGAAAAATAATGTATGATTTATTTAAGCTTAATAATGAATTAAGAGTCGTTGTGGAAAATATTGATTACGTTAACTCTGTAAGTGTGGGATTATGGGTAGAGAATGGCTCAAGGAATGAAGATATCAAAAACAATGGTATCTCGCATTTTATTGAACATATGTTCTTCAAAGGTACACAAAAAAGAAATTCGAAGGAAATTGTAGAATGCATTGAAAACGTAGGTGGTCAAATTAATGCATTTACTGGTAAGGAAGCCACTTGCTTTTATATAAAAACCTTAGATTCTCATCTTGAATTATCATTAGAGTTATTATCAGATATGCTTTTTAATAGTAAGTTTGATGCTGAAGATATTGAAAAAGAAAAAAGTATAGTTATAAGTGAAATTAATATGACTGAAGATTCACCAGAAGACGTATTGGCTGATTTACATAGTGAAGCTATTTATGGCAAAGATTCTTTATCGTTACCTATTCTAGGAACGGAAGATACAGTCAACTCATTTGATAGAGATCAAGTAAAAGATTATATTCAGCAGCATTACATACCAAGAAACTCAGTAATATCTATTTCAGGTAAGTTTGATATGAAGAACATTGGAGTATTAGTTGAAAAATACTTTGGAAAGTGGAAAAACCATGATATTCATAAAACAAATTATTCATCACCTTTAATGTTTAATAATCATTTGTTTAAAAAGAAAAGTATAGAACAGCTTCATATGAGTCTTGGATTAACCGGAGTAGAAACTGGCAGTAAGGATTTCTTTCCTCTTTTGTTAGTTAATAATTTCCTGGGGGGGGGAGCTGCTTCTGTTCTTTTTCAAAAAATAAGAGAAGAAAAAGGCTTATGCTATTCAATATACAGTTATATGGCTTGTCATAAGAATACAGGAGCTACATGTATATACACAGCGCTACAACCAGAATATGCTGTGGAGGCTATAAACACTATTGAGGAAGAGATTTCTTTACTAGTTAAAAAAGGAATTAGTCAAGAGAGAATTCAAATTGGAAAAGAACAGTTAAAGGGTAATTATATACTAGGACTAGAAAGCACTAGCAGCAGAATGTTTAGTAACGGTAAAGCAGTATTATTTTTAAATCGCATAAACACACCGGAATATATAATACAGGAAATAGACTCAATTAATTATGACAGAATTATGGATGTAATAGATAAAACCCTAGGAAAAGGAATCATTAATTCTGCATATGTTGGAGAAGCTTTAGATATAGAAAACATAAAAAAAATTCTTTCTAAGGAAAACTATGCATTCACTAGTCATGGAAAGAGCACATTAGTATAGATATTCACCATTGCTTAGTAATATACTTAATATTTGACACATATCAATTATTAATGAATAAAATATTAAGGGGATGAGCAGTATGAGTGAAGATATTAAACTGTATAGTGAAATTGAGAGATACGAGATCATTAATGTTAACGATGGCGAAAAGTATTCAACCTTATCTAATAATGATATTATTATTGATGAACAAGGAAATTTGAAGTATTTGATATTAAATGAAACAAAATCAGGCTTTAGCTTCTTTAATAGTAAACCAGATTTTTCAGAGGTACCTTGGCAATATGTAAAGAAGATAGGAACTAGAACAATAATTATTGATATTGAACAGGATATGCTAAGAGAATCTCATATTTAGCTGGAGGAACAAAATGAAAATTGTAGTTCAAAAATTTGGAGGTACTTCGGTATCTACACATGATAGAAGGCTTCTAGTAGTTCAAAAAGTAAAAGAGGCAATTTCTTCAGGTTTTCGCCCTGTGGTTGTAGTATCTGCAATGGGAAGAGAAGGAGCACCTTATGCTACAGACACCTTATTATCTTTGTTAGACAATGAGTTCAAGGATAATAATAAGCAGGCTGTAGATTTACTTATGAGCTGCGGTGAAACTATAAGCACTGCAGTTATGAGTAATGAGCTTTCTACTAATGAAATTTCTTCTATTCCTTTAGCGGGAGGACAGGCAGGTATAATTACAGATGATAATTTTGGAGATGCAAATGTTGTTAAAGTGGAAACTGAAAGGTTATTAAAATATATTAAGGAAAATAAGGTACCTGTGGTTGCAGGATTTCAAGGAAGAAGCGAAAGTGGATTTGTTACAACACTTGGACGAGGCGGCAGTGATGTAACGGCATCCTTATTAGGGGTAGCATTATTTGCTGATAAAGTAGAAATATATACGGATGTGGATGGTTTATTGACTGCAGATCCTAGAATTGTATCAGATGCTGCTCTTATAAAGGAAATAAGCTATAATGAGGTGTTTCAGTTCGCAGATCAAGGTGCAAAAGTCATACATCCTAGAGCTGTGGAAATTGCCATGAAGGGGAATATACCTTTAGTAATAAAGAATACACTGAGTAATTGTGAAGGTACAATAATAAATAAATATGGAGAAGAAAATACTGAAACTATAATAACTGGTATTACCCATATGAAAGACAGGGTTCAAATAATAATTAAGATGGACGAAAATGAAGGAAATGAAAAATATTTTGATATATTTAATTTTTTGGGGAATGAAATGATAAGTGTAGATTTGATAAATGTTTTCCCTAGAGAAAAGATCTTTACCATTGATAAAAAAGATATAAAAAAACTAACCACCCTGATGAATACTAAAAAATTAAAATTTAATCATGTGGATGATTGTAGTAAGATAGCGGTAATAGGAAGCAGGATGAGAGGGATTCCTGGAGTAATGGCAAGAATTTTAAAAGCGTTAACAAAAGAAAATGTAGAGATACTACAAACAGCAGATTCGCATATGACAATATGGTGTTTAGTTAAAACAAAATATGCTGAAACATCAATAAGAGCACTTCATAAGGAATTTATTTAGTTATTCCAGGGATATGAATATCATTCCATAATACTGCATATGCTAAAGCTATGCTAGGAGGAATGATGTATGAATGAAGAAATAAATAAAAAACATGAACGTGAATATAGAAAAGAAGAACATAGAAAAGAAGAACATAGAAAAGATGAACATAAAGATGATAAAAAGAGTTCCCCGCCAAGTAATGCTGATAATGTAGAAAACATTAGAGAGTTTGGAACAAGTAATATTCCAGAAGGAAATGAAAGAATTCAAATTTTGCCCATTATAGGTCAAATTGAAGGACATAGTGTTCTATCTCCTCAAACTAAAGCAACTAAATATGAACATGTTATCCCTCAGTTGATTGATATAGAGATAAATGATAAAGTAGAAGGCGTATTGATTATACTAAATACTGTAGGTGGAGATGTGGAAGCTGGTCTAGCCATTGCAGAAATGATTTGGAGTCTTAGCAAACCTACTGTTTCTCTGGTGATAGGAGGAGGGCATTCAATAGGAGTTCCTTTAGCCACAGCTGCCGATTATTCTTTTATTTCACCGTCGGCTACTATGATAGTTCATCCTATAAGAATGAATGGCTTAGTAATAGGAGTGCCACAAACCTTTGAATATTTTAACAAGATGCAGGAAAGAATTATTGAATTTATAACAAGAACATCTAGAGCAAATAAGGAAACGCTAAAAAATTTAATGCTTGAAACTGATGAATTGTTAAATGATATGGGAACAATATTAATTGGAGAGCAGGCAGTGGATCATGGATTAATTGATCAGGTTGGTGGAATAAAGGAGGCTTTAGCTAAACTAAATGAACTAACTAAAGAAAGAGAGCCATAGGATATTATCCTATGGTTAGTTTATATTTTAATTAAAATAAAAGGATATTTTTATTATCTGTAGAAATAAACTAATGGAGGTGAAATGCTTTGGCTAGAAAGAAGAAGCCTGAGAAAATAAAGGATGAAAAAATGAAATTAGATATAAATAGCGATATTGCAGGAGTTGTAGTAATTGGATTAAGTTTATTCATGGAATTTAGTATGATTTTTTTTGATAAATCAGGTATATTGGGTAAAGGAATGAGAGATTTACTCATAGCCGTGTTTGGACTTGGGGCATATATACTTCCGCTAATAACCTTATTTATAGGGTATTGCTATATTGTTAAAAAGGGTAAAATACAATTTACTATGAAGTTTTACGGTATAATGCTTTTTATTCTAAATACCTTGCTAATTATTCAAATGATGAGATTTAGATACTTATATAATAATAGGAGCTTATATGAAGGGGCACAAAAAATATATGCTTCTACTGATATAGTTCATGGTGGTATTTTATCTTATATAATTGATGCACCACTATATAAATTATTTGGAACTTTGGGTGCATTTATTATTTACATATGTGTTTATATAGTATCTTATTTGCTTATTACAAAAAAATCCCTTGATAATGTGCTAAGGATGTTAAAATTCAAGAGAACAGAAAAACAAAAAATACTTTTAAATGAACCAATTGAGAGTAATGAAGAGAATATAAATATTAATAATGAGGCAGAAAAAGATCAATATGTTAAAGGAATTAGTAATAAAATTAAAATAATTGATTTTATGAAGTCTGCTGGCGATTTGGAAAAGGACAACCATCAAACTGAGTCTGTGAAAGAAGAAAAAGAAGTAAAGTATAATAAAAAAGATGAGGAATCCATAAGTAAGGAATTAGAAGAAGAGATTGAACAGAACTCTACACTTGGTGATGTAGAATATGAATTTCCAAGTAATGAATTACTTATGCAAAATGATCTGGCAAAATTAAATAAAAGTGATAAAAAAGAACTTTTAAATAGTGCTGCAAAATTAACTGATACTCTAAATAGTTTTGGGGTAGAAGCTAAGGTAATCCAGGTTTCAAGAGGACCTTCTGTTACAAGATATGAACTACACCCAAGCGCTGGAGTAAAAGTTAGTAAAATAGTAAACCTTTCAGATGATATTGCATTAAATCTTGCTTCCTCCGGAGTCAGAATAGAAGCGCCTATACCTGGTAAGGCTGCTATTGGTATAGAAGTGCCTAATAAGGATTTAACACCAGTTTTCTTAAGAGAAGTAATTGACTCAGATGAATTTAGAGAATCAAAAAATAAACTTGCATTTGCACTGGGTAAAGATATAGGAGGTAACTGTATAGTATCAGATTTAACTAAGATGCCTCATATGTTAATTGCAGGGGCAACAGGTTCGGGAAAAAGTGTGTGTATTAATACATTAATAATTAGTTTGTTATATAAATATCCTCCTGACGATGTTAAACTATTAATGATAGACCCTAAAGTTGTAGAATTAAATATTTATAATGGTATACCGCATCTTTTAATACCTGTTGTTACAAATCCTAAAAAAGCAGCGGGAGCCTTATTTTGGGCAGTCAATGAGATGACTAAAAGGTATAAAACCTTTGCTGAAAACAATGTTAGAAATATCGAGGGCTATAATCAATTATTTGCAAGTGGTGTTGTGAAGGATAAAATGCCGTGGATTGTAATCATAATTGACGAGCTTGCAGATTTAATGATGGTATGTCCAAATGATATTGAAGATTATATTGCAAGACTCGCTCAAATGGCTAGAGCGGCTGGGATGCATTTAGTTATCGCTACCCAAAGACCATCAGTAGACGTTATTACTGGTGTAATCAAAGCCAATATTCCTTCTAGAATATCTTTTGCGGTTTCAAGTCAGATAGACTCAAGAACAATACTTGATATGTCTGGAGCCGAAAAATTATTAGGTAAAGGAGATATGCTTTTCTATCCGGTAGGTGAAGCAAAACCTATAAGAATTCAGGGAGCATTTATATCAGAACGAGAAGTAGAAAATGTTGTTGAGTTCATAAAGGAGCAGCAGGAAGGAAAATCAGAGTATAGAGAAGAAATACTTGAGCAGATTGACAATAATGTAAGCAAGAATGACAGTGATGAAGATGAGCTCTTGTCTGAAGCAATTAAAATAGTAGTTGAGTCTGGTCAAGCATCAACTTCATTACTCCAAAGAAGATTGAGGATAGGTTATAATAGAGCTGCGAGGTTAATTGAGCAATTGGAGGATAAAGGCGTAATTTCTCAAAGAGATGGTTCAAAGCCAAGAAATATACTAGTAAGTAGAGACGAACTTGAGAATGGGTCTTTTACTGGAACTAAAAATTAGTATACTTAATTTATTAGCATTTTACTTGTTAATTTTTAAAAATGGATTTAAAATATTTAATGTAGTAATTAAACTAGGAGGATGAATAGTGGATAAATTAAAAATCGGAGTTGTAAGTTTGGGTTGTGACAAGAATAGAGTAGATTCTGAAATTATTTTAGGTAACTTATCCGAAGGTTATAATATAGTTAATGATCCTAAAACAGCGGAAATAATTCTTGTAAATACCTGTGGTTTTATTGAGACGGCAAAACAGGAATCTATAAACGCAATACTTGAAATGGGAGAATTCAAAAATAAATACAATTGCAAGATGCTCATAGCAACAGGATGTCTTACACAACGCTATGGAGATGAATTGCTAGAGTTAATTCCCGAACTTGATGTAATATTAGGTGTTAATGATTATAGTAACTTGGATTCAATAATAAGTAACTTTATAAAAAGTGGTGAAAAAACAAGTTGCATAAATTACAGCGATAATAATATTAATACAGGAAAAAGGGTAATAACTACTGGAACTAGAACGGCCTACATAAGAATTTCAGAGGGATGTAATAATTTTTGTACATACTGTATAATACCTAAAATTAGAGGAAAGTATAGAAGTAGATTAATTGAAGATATTGTAGAAGAAGCAAAAGATTTAGCATCTCAAGGAATAAAGGAAATTATTCTTATAGCTCAAGATACTACAAATTACGGTATTGATATCTATAATAAGAAGTTATTGCATGAGCTTATAAATAAAATTTCAGGGGTAAGCGGTATTGAGTGGATAAGAATCTTGTATTGTTACCCTGAAGAAATTACAGAAGAATTAATAGATGAGATAGCTAACAACGATAAAGTTTGCAAATATATAGATATCCCACTTCAACATATAAATGATGAAATACTAAAGAATATGAGAAGGAAGAGTAGAAAAGAAGAGGTTATAAAAACGATAAATAAGATGAGAGAAAAAATTAAAGGGTTAAGTATTAGAACCTCAATAATTGTTGGTTTTCCAGGAGAAACTGAAGAACAGTTTAATGAACTAAAAGAGTTTATAGAGTATATAAAGTTTGATAAACTAGGAGTTTTCAAATATTCTCAAGAGGAAGGCACTATTGCAGCTGAAATGACTGATCAAATTGATGAAGAAGCTAAGAAACATAGAGAATTTCAAATAATGTCAGCTCAACAGGAGATTTCAGCACAGATTAACAAAGCAAAGATAGGTAATGTGTATAATGTTTTAATAGAAAGCTTTGATGGCGAACGTTATGAAGGCAGAAATTACGAGATGGCTCCTGAAATTGATGGTGCAATTTTTATAAAATGTGATAAAATATTAGACATAGGAGAATTTGTGAAAGTTAAAATAGTCGATTCTTTAGAATATGATTTAATAGGAGTTGTATGTGATGAATCTTGCGAATAAACTTACTCTCTTGCGAATAATTCTTGTACCAGTATTTTTAGTATTTATAGGGGTTAGGGGAATTCCATATGGAAGAGGCATTGCAACCTTAATATTTATTATTGCCTCTCTAACAGATAAGCTAGATGGGTATATAGCAAGAAGTAGAAATCAAATAACTAGGTTTGGAAAAATAATGGATCCTTTAGCAGACAAATTACTCGTAAGTGCTGCTTTGGTATCCTTAGTTGAGTTTAGAACTATACCGGCATGGGTTGCAGTAGTAATCATAGCAAGAGAGTTTGCAGTAACAGGACTAAGATCAGTTGCTGCAGCAGAAGGGCTAGTTATTGCGGCTAGTTGGTGGGGAAAACTTAAAACTGTAATTCAAATAATTGCAATATTATTTGCTTTATTAAGCTTAGACATTAGGTTAAGAGTTTTCAGAGAATTGTTTGGTATAAAATTAAATGAAGCGTTAACTATACTAACTTTTTTAACTAATATAACTATGTTTGCAGCAGTTATAATAACTATTATTTCTGGTGTGGATTATTTTGTGAAAAATAAATATGTGCTAAAGGCTGATAAATGATTATTTAATTAAATCTTGGACATAATCATAAGTATAAAAATACTAGTTCCTACAAATTGTGGGAACTTTTTATTTGAGCTATTGACCAAGAATAAAAAATACTATATAATATAAATGAACAGATGTTCGTCATGAAAGGATGGTGAACCCTCAAAGGGGATTAATATGGATAATGAAAAATTAAAAGCCATTGAAATGGCTATGGGACAAATAGAAAAGCAATTTGGTAAAGGTTCAATAATGAAATTGGGAGAACACAGCGTACTTAATATAGATGCAATTTCTACAGGCTGTTTAGCAATGGATATTGCTTTAGGTATAGGCGGTGTACCAAGAGGAAGAATTATTGAAATATATGGACCTGAATCTTCAGGTAAGACTACTTTAGCATTACATGTTGTAGCAGAAGCACAGAAGAAGGGTGGAGCAGCTGCATTCGTGGATGCAGAACATGCTCTTGATCCAAGTTACGCTAGAGCTCTTGGTGTTGATACTGAAAATCTTATAGTTTCGCAGCCGGATACAGGAGAACAAGCTTTGGAAATAACTGAAGCATTAGTAAGATCAAATGCCATAGATGTAATCATAGTGGACTCTGTTGCAGCGTTAGTTCCTAAGGCTGAAATAGAAGGAGAAATGGGAGACGCCCATGTAGGTCTTCAAGCTAGATTGATGTCCCAAGCTTTAAGAAAGCTTGCAGGTTCCATAAATAAGTCTAAGTGTGTAGTAATTTTCATCAACCAGCTTAGAGAAAAAGTAGGAGTTATGTTCGGTAACCCTGAAACTACTCCTGGTGGTAGAGCTCTTAAATTCTATGCATCTGTTAGAATGGATATTAGAAAAATAGATGCTATTAAGCAGGGGGAAGATGTAGTAGGTAACAGAACAAGAGTTAAAGTAATTAAGAATAAGGTAGCTCCTCCATTTAAGCAAGCAGAATTTGATATTATGTACAATGAAGGAATATCAAAAGAAGGAAATATCATCGATATTGGAGCTAAAGAAGAAATAATTCAAAAGAGTGGAGCATGGTTCTCTTATGGAGATATAAGATTAGGTCAAGGAAGAGAAAATGCTAAACAATATCTAAAAGAGAACATTGAAGTAATGAATGAAATAGAAAATAAAATTAGAGCAAAATACGATCTTCCTATAGGGGATACAACTAAGATCGATAAGGAAGCGGCTGAAGTATAGTAGTAAAAAAGTAAAAGTCACTAATATGTGGCTTTTTATTTACTATAAGTTTTAACTATAAATTATATTAACTTGACATATGTAGCTATTTAATATAATATAATATTAAATACAAATACTGGTTTAGCATATTCGAAAAATATCAAATGAATAAATATGACACCTTTTCTAAGCTTTCATTTTCGCCGTATTGATGCTCTAAAATAAGCAAAGGAGGTGTTAATGAAATAATGGATAGTAAGTTAATTATTGGAATTGTTGTACTAATAATAGCTGTAATTGCTGTGGCTGCTGATCTTTACATGAGAAAGAAATTTTCTTGGGCAAAGATTTCATTAGCAGAGGAAGAAGCAAAGAAAATAAGAGAAGAAGCTATTAAAGACTCAGAATCAAAAAAGAAAGAAGCAATCTTTGAAGCAAAAGAAGAAGTTCATAGACTTAGAACAGATTTTGAGAAGGAATTAAGGGAAAGAAGAAGTGAAATTCAACGATTAGAACGAAGAAATATTCAGAGAGAAGAAGCTTTGGATAAAAAGAGCGATATGCTTGAGAAGAAAGAAGAAAGCCTTAATAAGAGAGAAAAAGAAATCGAGACTAAAGAAGAAAGTATTCAAGAATTATATGATACTCAAAGAAAAGAGCTAGAAAGATTATCTGGTTTAACTTCAGATGAAGCTAAGCAGATATTATTAGAGGACATAAGTAAGGAAATTAAACATGAAACTGCTGTAATGATTAAGGAAGTAGAAACTAGGGCTAAAGAAGAAGCTGATAAAAAGGCTAGAGAAATCATTACATGTGCAATTCAAAGATGCGCAGCTGATCATGTTGCTGAATCAACCGTATACGTAGTTGCTCTCCCTAATGATGAGATGAAGGGACGAATAATTGGTAGAGAAGGAAGAAATATTAGAGCTTTGGAAACCTTAACTGGTATTGATTTAATTATTGATGATACTCCAGAAGCTGTTATATTATCAGGATTCGACCCTATTCGAAGAGAGGTTGCAAGAATAGCTCTTGAGAAATTAATTCTGGATGGTAGAATTCATCCTGCGAGAATTGAAGAAATGGTTGAGAAAGCTAAGAAAGAAGTTGAAAATAATATTAAGGAAGAAGGAGAACAAGCTACATTTGAAACAGGTGTGCATGGTCTTCACTCTGAATTAGTAAGACTTTTAGGAAGATTAAAATACAGAACTAGCTATGGTCAAAACGTATTAAAGCATTCAATTGAAGTTTCTTATTTGGCTGGATTTATGGCTTCTGAACTAGGAATTGATCCAACTCTTGCAAAAAGAGCAGGTTTGTTGCATGATATAGGTAAGGCGGTAGATCATGAGGTTGAAGGCTCACATGCACTTATTGGTGCTGAAGTGGCAAAGAAATATCATGAGTCTCCTGTTATTGTAAATGCAATCGGTGCACATCATGGTGATGTGGAACCTCAATCCCTTGAAGCTATACTTGTTCAGGCTGCAGATGCTATCTCAGCTGCAAGACCTGGTGCAAGAAGGGAAACACTAGAAGCATATATTAAACGTTTAGAGAAATTAGAAGAGATAGCTAATTCTCATGAAGGTGTAGAAAAGTCATATGCCATTCAGGCAGGTAGAGAAGTAAGAATAATGGTTAAACCAGAAGTAATTGATGATACTGGGGCAATCGAGATGGTAAGAAATATTGTTAAGAGAATAGAAAACGAACTTGAATACCCAGGTCAGATAAAAGTAAATGTTATAAGAGAAACTCGTGCAATAGATTATGCAAAGTAGTTTGATTTTGAAGAAATAATTCCTTTTGAATGTTTAACTTCTAGTTAAACAATTTAAAAGGAATTTTTTATTTTATACAAAATAGATAACCATTAGCCATTGGTAATCATTTACGGCATGATAAAGATATAATTTTACAAAAAAATATTTGTAAAATTAAAGGAATTTTTTATTATATGTAGAATTATATACCTATAGATTGTACAAGTCTAAATAATTATACAATGAATGATTTTATTAGGAGGGTTATTATGGAAGTATTAAAAGTTTCAGCAAAATCAAGTCCAAATTCAGTGGCAGGTGCTCTAGCAGGAGTATTAAGAGAAAGAGGGGCAGCCGAAATACAAGCTATTGGTGCAGGGGCAATAAACCAAGCTGTTAAGGCAATCGCTATAGCTAGAGGGTTTGTAGCACCAAGCGGTATTGATTTAGTATGCATACCAGCCTTCACAGATATTGAAATTGAAGGCGAAGAAAGAACTGCCATCAAGCTTATTGTACAACCAAGATAATTTAAATATTAGAAACAAAAGGATTTGAGTTATCTCAAATCCTTTTATTCTATATTAATGTAACAACTCAAGAATTTTTAAATATTTCCTAATTAATTCTTTAAATTAATTAGAAATTGTTTTATAATAGAATCCATAATGTGCAAAAATAACAGTAGTTGTTTTAATAAATACTTTTATAGATGTAAAAGGAGTTGTTACAGATGTCTTTAGCAAAAAAGGTATTGCTTGAAGGTGTTAAGAATTCCATCGTAGCTCTATATCAGAATTATTTATGGCTACTAACCTTTCTTTCAATATTTATTAAATCCATGCTGTTTTTAGGTTTGCTTCCATCAACTAATGCACATAATTTTGATTTTAATCATGCATTTTATGCCACACCGCATGTAGGTGTATTTGTTTGTTTTATTTTAATATTTTTATCCTTGGCTTTATTGTTAAAGGGACGCATTCAACAAATATATATCATATTGTTCAATATGATATTTACGTTATTAATAATAGCGGATCTATGGTATTATAGGGCTTTTGGTAATTTTATATCCCTTTATTTAGTAAAACAAACTTCTAGCCTAGAAAACTTATCAAGCAGTATTATTTCAATGATTAATGCTATTGATTCAATTTTTACATTAGATTTAATTCTTATTATCATGCTGGTAATTAAAAATGATAAATTAAAATTGTATGCAAAAAGAAGCAGCTTTGCATGTTTATTCTTTATTACATTATCTTTAGCATATATATCAATAGCACATTATTCTATTGATATTCGACAAAAGGGCAGAAATAACAATATTTTGATAAGAATATGTTGGAGACCTAATCAGACAATGTCCAATTTATCACCGATAGGATATCACTTATTGGATGCGTATAGTTATTTTAAGAATTCAAAGCCTTTAGTATTAACAAATCAAGACAAAAAAGAAATATCCACGTGGTTTAATAATAAAAAGGAATTTGTTAAAGATAATGAGTATAAAGGTAAATATAAAGGAAAAAACTTAATTGTTATTCAAGTTGAATCTTTGGAGAATTTTGTAATAGACAAAAAGGTTAATAATCAAGAAATAACTCCTAATATAAATAGGTTGTTAAGTAATTGTTTATACTTTTCAAAGCTTCATGAACAGGTATACAATGGTACTAGTTCAGATGCTGAATTAATGACTAATACTTCAGTGTTTCCTGTAAGGAGCGGTAGCACTTTTTATAGATTTCCTTATAATTCCTACAATTCTTTACCGAAGCTAATGGCAGGAGAGGGATATAAAACATTAGTAGTTCATCCTGATAAAGGTTCCTATTGGAATTGGATGCCTGCTTTAAAGTCAATAGGTTTTCAGAAATGTATTGACAGTACCAGCTTTAGTCCTTACAAGGAAATAGGAATGGGAATAGGTGATGGGGACTATTTTAATCAGGCATTTTCTTTTATAAAAAAGGAAAGACAGCCGTTTTACGCTTTCTTAGTTACTCTTACCAGCCATGCACCTTTTGATTTACCAAAAGAGTATCGTGGGTTAAATATGGATAAGAGCTTAGATAGTTCAAAACTAGGTGGATATTTTCAAAGTATTCATTATACCGATAAGCAAATAGGTGCATTTATTGATAAACTAGATAAAGAGGGATTGCTTAAAAATAGTACAGTAGTAGTCTATGGTGATCATTGTGGTATACATAAGTTTTATCAAGAGGATGTTTTGAAAATAAAACCATCAGAAAGCTGGTGGATTGATGATCATCATGAAATTCCATTGCTAATATATAATAAAGATTCTAGAGGTAGAGAGATTCCAGTTAATGCTGGAGAAATTGATATAATGCCCACCATTTTATATTTGATGGGGATTAATGAGGATAAGTATATAAATACGGCTATGGGTCGAAATTTGTTAAAAACAAATAAAGATTTTGCTGTCTTAGCCGATAAAGAATATATTGGTAATGCAAAAAGTGAGTTAGAAAAGAAAGAAGCGATAGAAGGTATAGATATTGCAGACAAAATTATAAGAAGTGACTACTTTAAAAACTGAATTAGGCTCATATTGCCTTAAGATTTTAATTAAAGTTTATAATAAAATTTATATATATTTAATAAAAACGGTAAAATAGGAGGCAGTACATTATGATACTATCAAAAAAGGCAGAGAGTATATCACCTTCTCCCACACTGGCCATAACGGCGAAAGCGAAAGAATTAAAAAGTCAAGGGATTGACGTTATAGGCTTTGGTGTAGGGGAACCAGATTTCAATACTCCAGAAAATATACAGGAAGCTGCTATAAATGCTATTAAGAAGGGTTATACAAAGTATACAGCTACAGCAGGTATTAATGAATTAAAGGAAGCAATAGTTGAAAAATTTCAGAGAGACAATTCGTTAAACTATAAATTAAATCAAGTAATAGTTTCCACTGGAGCTAAGCAATGTTTAGCAAATGCATTCCAGGCTGTATTGAACCCTGGTGATGAGGTAATAGTACCTGTACCTTATTGGGTTAGCTATCCTGAGCTTATTCAATTAGCTGACGGGGTTCCTGTGTTTCTTAATACTAAAGAAGAAAATGATTTTAAATTCACAGTAGCTGAATTAAATAATTGCCTTACAAGTAAGACAAAGGCAATTTTAATAAATAGCCCAAGTAATCCAACTGGAAGTGTATATACTAAAGAAGAATTACACGAAATAGCTGAATTTGCAAAAATCAACGATTTAATAATAATATCAGATGAAATATATGAAAAGCTTATATATGGGGATTTTGAGCATGTAAGTACAGCGAGTTTTTCAGAAGATGCATTTAACAGAACAATTGTTATAAACGGTGTATCCAAATCCTATGCTATGACAGGGTGGAGAATTGGATATGCTGCATGCGGTAATGCTGAAATAATAAAGCTTATGACAAATATTCAAAGCCACACTACCTCAAATCCAAATTCAATAGCTCAGTATGCCTCCATAGAAGCACTGAATGGAGGACAAGATACTCAACAGCAAATGATAACTGAATTTAAAAAGAGAAGAGAGTATATGGTTGATAGAATAAGTAAGATTGAAAACTTAAGCTGTATAAACCCAAAGGGTGCTTTTTATGTTATGATAAACATATCCAAGGTGTTAGGAAAGGAATATAATGGCATTAAGATAAATGATTCGCTAAAATTCGGGGAACTATTATTAAATAATGAAAATGTTGCTGTGGTTCCAGGTATAGCCTTTGGTGTGGATAACTATATTAGATTATCTTATGCTACTTCTATGGAAAACATTGAAAAAGGATTAGACAGAATAGCTAAATTTGTTTCCTGCGCGAAATAAGTTGGTTTATGTCTAAGTTAATATATACAGAAGAGATGTGAGATTTAACAAAAATAATCAACCACACTATTATTTTGCTAATTTGCATGATATTATATATTTGTAGATAAATTATTTTTATGGGGTGATGAAATATGAGCAAAAAAGTAAAATTTGTTCTTCCTATAACGGGGGAAATATTGCCATTATCAGAGGTAAATGATTATTTATTCAATAAGAAATTATTAGGCGAAGGAGCAGCAATACAACCTAGTGAATCCTATGTTGTTTCACCTGTAGACGGAAAAGTTGAAGCTTTATATGAAGCAAAACATGCAATTATAATTAAAAGTACTGATGGATTAGAGATTTTAATTCACGTAGGCCTTGATACAGTTAAACTTGAAGGTAGAGGCTTTGGAACATATGTAAAAGTTGGAGACGAAGTAAAAGCTGGTGATAAGATTTTGTTTTTCGACAAAGACTATATAGAAAAGAGAGCATCTTTAGTAACACCTATAGTTATTACAAATTCAGACAAAATAGAATCATTTGAAGTAAATTATCACGCAAAAAATGCTGGAGATGAGTTTGCTTACATTGCATTAAAATAAAATTTAGTGTATAATATGTTTTGTAACTTTTCACAAATAAATTTATAAAAATGTTCGTATTTTAAATTTATTGTATATAACTAAACAATAAAAAAACTAGAATTTTAACGAGGTGAGATTATAATGGTAACTAAAGACGCAGTGGTAAAGAGTGTAACAGGATTACATGCTAGACCAGCAACGCTTCTTGTAAAGAAAGCATCATCATTTAAATCTGACATTAGCTTGGAGTATAATGGTAAAAAGGCTAATGTTAAGAGTTTAATTGGCGTATTATCACTTGGAGTAACTAAAGATGCAGTAGTAAAGGTTATAGCATCAGGTCCAGACGAAACCCTTGCATCTGAAGAAATTGCAAAATTAATTGAATCTATTGAAGAATAATTCAATTGAAAGATAGAAGAATGTTAATCATTCTTCTATTTTTTTTGGAAATAATAAATAACAGAATTAAAAATTAAGATTTTAAAAAAACCGAACAAATAATGTTACAAGAAAGTCAAATATATGATATAATATGAACTATAAGTAAAAAAACACACCATTTGTACGCACGGAGGTATGCTATGAGAAACTTATACAATACACCTTTGAATAGTAGATATGCTTCAAAGGAAATGTCATACTTATTTTCAGATGATAAGAAGTTTACAACTTGGAGAAAATTATGGGTGGCATTAGCAGAAAGTGAAAAAGAACTAGGATTAAACATAACTGATGAACAAGTTGAAGAATTAAAAGCTTATATGAATGATGTCAATTATGAAGTGGCTGAAGAAAGAGAAAAGGTTATTCGTCACGATGTAATGAGTCATGTTCATGCTTATGGAGTTCAATGCCCAAAAGCTAAAGGTATCATACATCTTGGAGCAACAAGCTGCTATGTTGGTGATAATACAGACTTAATTATAATGAAAGAAGCTCTTCAAATTGTTAAAAAGAAGCTTGTTAATATAATTGCTTCATTGTCACAATTTGCGGTTAAATATAAGGATTTACCTACACTTGGATTCACTCATTTACAGCCAGCACAATTAACAACAGTTGGTAAGAGAGCAACTCTTTGGATCCAAGACTTAGTACTAGATTTAGAAAATCTTGACCATGTAATTGACAGCATAAAACTTAGAGGAGTAAAGGGAACAACAGGAACTCAAGCTAGTTTTATGGAATTATTTAATGGAAATGAAGAAACAGTAAAAGAATTGGAAAGAAAAGTAGCTGAAAAAATGGGATTCCCAAATAAAACATATAAAGTTACTGGTCAAACTTATTCGAGAAAAGTAGATTCAATAGTTTTAAATACATTAGCAGAAATTGCACAAAGTGCATATAAATTCAGTAATGATTTAAGATTACTACAAAGCATGAAGGAAGTAGAAGAACCGTTTGAAAAGAATCAAATTGGATCTTCAGCAATGGCTTACAAGAGAAATCCAATGAGATCAGAAAGAATAAGTGCCCTTGCAAGACACGTTATAGTTAATGCTTTAAATCCAGCAATTACAGCAGCAACTCAATGGTTCGAAAGAACTTTAGATGATTCTGCAAACAAGAGATTAGCTGTAGCAGAAGCATTCTTAGCGTTGGATGGAGTTCTAAATCTATACATAAACGTTTCTAGCAATTTAGTTGTTTATGATAAGGTTATTACTGCTCATGTAAACAATGAATTACCATTCATGGCTACAGAAAACATTATGATGGAAGCTGTAAAGCGTGGTGGAGACAGACAAGAACTTCATGAAAAAATAAGAGTTTACTCCATGGAAACTTCTAAGAGAATTAAAGAAGAAGGATTAAACAATGATCTTATAGATAGAATTATTAAGGATGAAGCATTTAGAATGAATGCAGAAGAAATCAAAGATGTTATCGATCCTAAGAAGTTTATTGGCAGAGCACCTGGCCAGGTTGTAGATTTTATCAATGAATGTATAAAACCAATACTAGATGAGAATAAAGAAGTATTAGGTGTAAGTGTAGATATTAACGTATAATAGGCGTTACAATTCTTAATCATTTAGTGAATAATAGAAAACTAGGTAAAGCATTCTTTACCTAGTTTTTTTATCAAAAATTTCAGGTATCTTTTATTGTTACAATCAGTTATATATGAACTAGCGGCTATTTTGTAGGCAGTTGCACATGTTTGTTATCGGATAAATTTAAAAAAATAAGCATATAATTTTATATAGCAAGGATATGAGGATGGATGTACATGAATAACGATTTAGTAGAAAAATTAAAAAGTATTATTCCTATGACTCCAGTAATCAGTCATAGAGAAGAATTTTTTAATTCAGCTGTACTGGTATTGCTAATTTGTAAGGATAATGAATATCATTTTATATTTGAAAAAAGAAGCTTAAATATAAGACAGGGTGGTGAAATTTGCTTTCCTGGGGGAGGAGTTAATCCTAAAAAAGATAAAAACAGTCTTGATACAGCCATAAGAGAAACTGTGGAAGAATTAGGAATAGGCGAGGATAAGATAAAGATAATCGGTGGACTAGAAACTATTTTTTCACCAATTGGAGCTTTAGTAGATGGATATTTAGCAGTGGCAGATATAGATAATATTGATGATTTAAAGATAAGTCAAGATGAGGTAGACAAGGTATTCACAGTACCAGTATCCTTTTTCATAAAAAATGAACCAGAAAAATATAATATAAAATTAATGGCTCATCCATCCTATAAAGACGAGGATGGTAATGAAATAACACTTCTGCCAGCTAATGAATTGGGATTACCTGAAACATATTCGAAGCCTTGGGGTAATACTAGGTATGGTATTTATGTCTATAAAGTTAAAAATGAAACTATATGGGGTATAACTGCTAGATTTATTTATAATCTAGTGAACCTTTTAAATAAGCTTGAAGACAAATAAATTAAAAATTGCTATAATAATGTCTATTAATGAATTTGTTTATATAAAAAATTAACAAGTAGGTTAAAATATCATTAGAAGGTGGTGATTCTAATGAGCAATAAGAAAAATAAAGAGTATTTTGGTGATTTACCTAGTAATTATCTACCTAATAAAGGGAAGGAATTAATGAGTAAGAAACTAAATTCCTCGGATATAGTAGAAGAGAAGAATGGTAACTGTACATTAGATGGAAAGAGAATAGAAGCTAATCCATGCAGCTTAATAAAAGATGATTATAAAATTGATAGGACTTGATTGGTGAATAATTATGCGATATGTAATAGTTTGTTTAGTGGAAGGTGAAGCTTTAGTTTTTCATGAAAAGCTAACTAGTGAGGTTTGTAAATTATTTCAATTAAGAAGAACAAAATTGCCAGCGCATATTACTTTGAAAGCACCCTTTGAGGCTGAGAATATAAGCGAATTAGAAAAAATCATAGAAGACTTTACTAGTAGCAATACCAAAGCTCCTATGAAACTAGAGGGCTATAAGAATTTTAGAAGAGATGTAGTTTACATGGATGTTCAACCTTCTAAGGAAGCTGTAGAAATTCATGACAGGCTTAGTGATAGTTTAAAGAAATTGCCTTGGCTAGAGTGGAAAGCTAATGAAGGTAAAAACAAAGTATTTCATTGTACTATAGTTTCAAAAAAAGTAGGTAACAAATTCCAAGATGTAATGAATCATGTTTCACGATATCCGTATAAGTATACAATAGATTTTGATAATATTACCATATTTCAATGGGAAGAAAATACCTGGAAGTTGAAGAAAAAGTATATAATGGATTAAAATATGCATATTTAGTAGTGCATATTTTAATTAAGAGCATTACTTTACATAATTAATATTATGTAAAGTAAATTTTAATGTAAACCAAACTTTCAAACTTTATTTTTGAGATAATATTTATACTATATTAAAAATATAGTTCGTACGGATGTGATATACTATCAACGAAGATATGCTAAGATTATTAAACCAAAATCCATATTATATAAAAAACATAGACGAACCTGCTGAAGCACGAAATATATTATATATACATGGTTTCTTTAAAAGATCAAATGCAATAAAAAATAAGTATGATCAACTGGCAATAAATATAGCAGCGGATATATCTATAAATTAATTTATTAGAAATTTGCCTATCTGAGATAAGTAATATGAGCTGTTTTGTATTAGAATTGACTTTCTAATACAAGATAGCTTTTAATTTCTTGGTTTCTGCGTTAAATCAAAGCTTTAGAAAAGACCAGATGCTATTTTAAATTTGATATGCCAGGCTTAAGGGATACTTATACTGCATACAATATTACTTTAATAAATGTAGACTGATTATAAGAATAACATCAAAGTTTGTAAAGGTAAGGGGTAAAAAGATAGGTTAACTATTCTATTAGAAATCAACTTAAGAATATTGAGAGACTATTTCAGATACTATAAACCAAAATGCTGGTTATTCCCTGGCGGAATTGAAAATAAACCTCTTACTACGAGAACTGTTGAAAGAGTTGTTGAGACTGCAAAAGAGAAGGCTGGAATAGTAAAGCCAGTTACTGTACATAGTTTAAGACATAGCTTTGCCACTCATCTCTTAGAGAATGGAACGGATATATATTGCATTCAAAAGTTACTTGGACATACTGATATATGTACTACAAGCATATATCTTCGTATGACTAAGGTGAAGCTTAACTCCATAAAAAGTCCATTAGATACCCTAGTTGGTGCTTTAGATGAATGAGGTTCAAGATATATTTCAAAAGTATGGACAGAAATATAGACTAAAATATAAGCTTCCTCTATATCAATTGAAAGCAATGAGTGCCATTGAAGCCTGAAGAACGTCTTTATTAGGTGGACATATTGATGAGTGTGACGAATGTGGTCATATTAAAATATCTTATAACTCTTGTAGAAATAGACATTGTCCTAAGTGTCAGAGTCTAGCCAAAGAGCAAAGGTTGGAGAATAGAAAACTAGATTTACTACCGGTTAAATATTTTCATATAGTTTTTACTTTACCTGAAGAAATTAATGCGATAGCATTGAGCAATCAAAACGAAGTCTACAAAATTCTTTTCAAAGCTGCTTCTGAAACTCTCGCTGAATTGGCTGGCGACAGAAAATATCTTGGAACTCAAATAGGAGTAACAGCCTTGCTTCACACTTGGGGGCAGAACCTTATGTTTCACCCACACATACACTGTATTGTTCCTGCTGGAGGACTATCTTTAGATGGATTAAAGTGGATAAATTCTAAAAAGAAATTTTTTATCCCCGTTAGGGTAATGTCAAGAAAGTTTAGAGGAAAGTTTCTTGCATACCTGCAGCAATCATATTATTGATCTAAATTGAAGTTTATAGGGAAGTTAAGTGATTTAGGTGAAACTCACATCTTTCAAGGGTTAGTTGGTAAGCTTTACAATAAAGAGTGGATTGTATACTGCAAACCTCCATTTAAAAGTGCAGAATATGTTGTGCAATACTTAGGAAGGTATACTCATAGAGTAGCAGTATCTAATGACAGAATAGAATTTATTGATAATGGTTATATAGTATTTAGATGGAGAGACTACAAGGATAATAACAAAGAAAAGCATATGACTATTACTGCAGAAGAATTTATAAGAAGATTTCTAATGCATATTCTGCCTGATAAATTTGTTAAGATACGGCATTATGGCATCTTAGGCAATAGAAATAAAAAAACGAAATTGAAAAATTGTAAAAGACTCACAGGATTAAAGATTGAAGAGAGGTTTCTTAGTAAAAAATTGAGCGTTGAAGAACTGATGTTAAAGATTACGGGCATAGAAATTAGAAAATGTCCATGCTGTAGCAAAGGAACAATGACTAGGAAATTAAAACTGAATCCTACTGGATGCTCACCTCCGAATATATAAAAAATAACATAATCAACACAAAAATTTTGGGGAGGGGGGAAATCTAACCAAGCGTGAGGAAAATAATAAAATTTATTGTTAAATTATGAATAAAAAACAATAAAAGTATGATAAAATTAAAAGAAAAAATTACTAAGGATAAGTTATACCTAGTAGGGGATTTTTTGAAATCCCATAAGTAGTCGTCAGGAATCGTTCAACTGGAGTATATCTGAAATTGAGCAGGATTCTGAAAAAATAATTTAATTAATGCCTGAATTGTCTTGAAAAGGCAGGCATTAGTTAAAAACGTGCTCAACTTCAGATACACTTCTAAGAGTTATAGGACATCTGTAATGAAAAAAAGGGGTGAAATAAATGAATGTTAAGTTAGATTTTAAACAAGGTACTTTTGTATCGTCAAAAGATACTTTAGGATATCAAGAAGTATTAGATGATTTTAAAAATGCACAGATTATCAGAATAGTTACTTTTAATTTATCTAAAGGTACGAGAGATGATAAGTTGTTTAATAAGTTATTAGAACTTGGAGAAACAGTTGATATTCAGATAATTACCAATATACCATCAAGATTTAACTGGTATGCAACTTCCAGCGCGGGAGAATACTTGAGAAGAGCTGCAAGTACAAATATAGATGCATATCTAAAGAAGCTAAATCCAGATGATTTTAACGCTCCTATCATACCTTTCTTTAATTTTAATAATCATGCAAAAATAATAGGTACAGAAAATATAGTATATATTGGTTCTGCTAACTTTTCAAATGAAAGTGCAAAGAACTATGAAACTGGGGTATTAATTAGTGATAAAGAGTTTATAAAAGAATTGTATAAATCATTCTTTGACAATCTTAAGGAAGAATCTATTCCATATTTTACTGACGAGTTTAATAAGCTAAGATTAGCAATGTTAAGTATACTAACAAGGCTAGTTAATCATTATGATTATATTCTTGATACGTTGTTTATATTTAGTGAGCGTTTTAACAAGTATATATTTATCAATGATGAAACAGGATTTTCAGAAAATGATTTATATGAATTAAGGTATGATTTATATGAATTAGAGGAAATAGAAGGTTTAATCGATGAGGTTAATTGTGATGAATATGAGCTAGAAGAGCCTCTTAATCAAATAGCAGACATATATAGCAATATTAATATTAATTTTATTTTGGATTTAATAGGAATAGATAAACCATTTTATGATTTTGTAAGATATTCATTTCAAAACGCATTTGATGATTGTTTTGAAGAATATTCTGGAGTTGCTTATGATGAGTACTTGGAACACTATATTGAAAAGGCATCTGATGATGCGAGAGATGTGCTTTGTGGTTTATGTGAAAACGCTGAAGAAGATATTGAAAATTTGAAATTAGAATTAGAGAGCATTATAAATAGTATCAAGGAGATAAATACCATAATAAGCGATAATGCATCCAAAGCAATTAATGTTGATATTGATAACACAAAGTAAAGGACGTCCTATAACAAAACACTCAAGTCCTCTTTGGCTTGAGAAGCAGCCAAAGCACATTCCTTCACCGGCGCGAGCGCAGCTATGGGGTATTCCTGTGGGGTCCGGTTCAGGAACGTCTTGAATGCGAAACGTTATACGCCATTATCATAAAAAACTAGAGAGAATTAGCAATGAATCATAATTTGTATAGAGGTTCAAATTGGGATGAAAGTGATAGAATAGACTTCTTTATCAGACTAAATAGGAGTAGAGAAAGTCATAATAAAGCCCAGTACACGCGAATTAAGGCCCTCGCTCTTAGTGAAACTGGAAAAAGTTTTTAATCTAAGAGGCTATAAAATTACTAGGTATAATAATAGTTCAGTGGCCAGAAGAAGGACAACTAGCGCAGGCTTATTTACAACTAGCTGAGTGTCATGCGTCACTGGGGGATTACGAACATGCAATAGAAAATTATGAAATGTGTATTGATACTGAGACCAAATATCCTCATTCACTGACCTACATTTGCCAGCCTAAGATAAGAGCTATCTAAGGTTGGCAAACGTCGGGAGTAAGAGACGTTATAGGAAATAACAATGTTGGGGCCAATCTCTGGAGCCTCCGATTTTAGTTGATAATCTGAAGTATAACTTAAAATATCAGTAATAATTGGAAACTAAATAAATTTGATTAGCAGGTGTTGGTTATGGATTATTATAAATATCAAGATAGCCTTTCAGATATATATGGATATATTTTCCTAGAGGTTGAAGATGGATATGCAATAAGACAAATATTTAAATCAAGTATGGGATTTATTGCTTCTAACAGAAAAGATGAAGAATATGATTTTTTGTTATCTGAAGGATATTTAGATTTTAGTGGATTTGAATCAAATGTCATAAAAATTAATCCATCAAAGTTTAACTCCGTATGGTTGGAGTATAAAAAAGAATTATTAAACGAATGGGAAGAAACGAAAAATAAATTTAGGATTAATCAAGAAATTATGGGTACTATTGAGGTCTTTTATCCTCAAGGTATACTAATCAATTTAGAAAATAATATTGTAGCAATAGCAGATTACGAAGAATGTAAAAATAGTACAATCCCTGAGAGATTATATCCTAATCATACTATTAGAGCTGTGATTAAGGGCTATGATGAAGAAAATTTGTGGCTTATTTTAAAAGAAAGCATGATTATAGATTGAATCTAAGAAGCTTTATGAATTTATGGATGTGTAAAATTAGGGGCGTTGTTACTTCCTATAACAAAATGTTCAAGTTCGATTTGCATGAGAAGACTGCAAAGCACACCCGAGAAGCCAAGTGTGGTCGCTCTAGGCTTCTCGTCGTCTTGAACAAGAAACGTTATGTGAAAAATGGCGCGCTTATATGGGCTGACGCAGTTTATTTTATAGCTAATAAGACAACAGTACTATTAGTGAGTAAATATAGTGTATTAAAGAGAGTAAAATTGCGTAAAAATGATTTGAAAACAATGATTACAGTAAGGTATGGCTTTGCAAAAGTTTGGAATGAACTTACAATAGAAAAGAAGTTATTAAATTATAAATTGGAAAGGAGAGTACAATTTAGTATATCTAAATTGTATATAAATAATATGTTTGGATATTCAGTTGTAGTCGGGCAATATTTGGAGGGAAAAAGAAAGCCAATTTCTGAAGGATATTATTTCATCAAGAAAAATGACTGTTATAAAGCTAAAGCTAAACCAAATGGAAAAGTTATTGGAATAAAAGAACTTGAGGATATTTTATATGAAGGATTTAAAAATATTTTGCTTGACTTTATTAACTCAAAAGAGAATCACGATGTATATTGTTTAGCTTTATATACATCAGAACATAATAATCTGATGATGTATATAAACAATGAATCATATTTTCAGGCTTCCTTAGACAGTTATATAAAAAAGTACCCTGAATATAAAGATAAGACCAATGCTCAGTCATTGAAGATGAATTTGGGTGATTTTAAATTCAGATATGATTGCATGGACGGGTTAAGTGGACAGTCATTGGAAGTAATGAAGCTATTTAATGCCCTTAATTATTTTATTAATGTGGATAATCAATTATTTGTTGAGGATATAAAAGATTTTTCTTTTTATTTTGACGGAGCTATTTTTAACAACGCATTATATAATCTTATTGAAAAAGTTCTAAATAGGTTAAAAGCGGAACTGTCTGGGGTGAATAAAACCGATAAATTTATATGTTATCCAAGTTGTGGCGATGACTATATTGATTTAAATCTTTTAATTAGAAGGCATTGTGATGAAGGACTGTTTTATGAGCTATATGAAAATATGAAAGAGGCAGATGGTGTTTTTAAAAATTATGTAAAAACACTTGATAGAGCATCTAATAGAGATTTATTTCAAATTTTATGTGAAGAGTGCATAAAAAATACGCACCGTACTAATGATATTTTTTCCAAAACCTTTCGCAATGAGTATGTTGCAGTAAATATCCTAGAGGAAAGATTAACGGTTAATGATAGTATTGAAATATTGAAAGATTTATTAAAGCAAGCTTCTATAGATAATAATCAAGAAATAAACACAAAAATTTTCTTAATAGGAAGCGTTATAATTAATCAATCTTGCCAGAATGAAATTCCAGTTGAAAAAATAAAGAAATTGATAACTGAATTAGATGATGAAAATGCAGATTTGAAAGAAATAATTTGTTATTTAGAGGCAGTTAAATAAAAGTTATATTTATAAAGAATATATAATAATTGTTAAGAGAAATTCAATTTGTCCAGTGTGCAATCAAGAAACAGATTATGTTTATGAAGGTCCATTTTATTCAGTTTCGGATGTGGATGACATATGTCATTGGTGTATTAAAAATGGAATGGCTACACATAAATATGATGGTGAATTTCAAGACATAGCTTCATGTGAAGAGGTAGAAAAGCGTGAATACGTAGATGAACTTGTACATAGAACTCCAGGATATATGGGATGGCAACAAGAAGTTTGGTTAAGCCATTGTGGGGATTTTTGTGCATTTGAAAAGTACGTGGGCTGGGAGGATATAAAAGACATGCTAGATGAATTAGATGATGATCTAAAAGAAATTAGTAGAGGGTATGGATTAAGTCGATTGGAATTAGAAAAAGCTTTAGGCAGAGGCTTACAGGGGTATTTATTTAAGTGCGTAGTATGTGGAAAACAATAGACTAACAGTTGATTGTGATTGAAGAGGGGAATCATCAATCCGTCGTCTAACAAAAAATTGCCGTCCGCCTTGGCTGGATGGTTTTTTATATGGAGGTATGAAAAATTATGGTTTATAATCAATATATAGGTTAAGAGTTGAACAATCGCCAAGGCACATTTCTTCGTCGGTACAGGTTCGCCAGAAGCATACTTAAGGGCCCGTTTCAGGAACGTTGACAATAAGAACCGCTACATGCAATTGCATCAAGCTTTTGTATTATCACAATGTATCATATGAAAAATTAATATAAGGACAGAAATTTGAAATTCTCGAAGGTTCTAAAGTTGTAGGTGGAGGTTATGTAGTAAGTTCAGTGAGTTTTGGAGGATTTTATTAATGAGATAGTAATTAATCTATGAACTCATAAGGTAATATAAGGTTCATTGATTGATTAATGGAGAATAAAAGTTTTATAAAACAGAGATAAGGCTCAAAGAAAGGGAATTTGTAGTACTCTCCTATTAGAGATTTGTAGGAACTAGAAGTTTACTGGTTAACAAAGATACAGTAACCCTCAAGAAATATAGATGTTACCATGATCATAAGCATCTAGATATATTTAAGATAGTGGAAAGAAATTAAATTTTCCTTAGATTACTATGATGAAAATTTATGAGGAAGTTAGAAAAACGTCATCTAATAAAAGTTTGACCATATAATACAGAATATTTGTATAAGGAAATTCAATGCAATAATTTTATTAAGGAGTTATTATATGTGTGAAAGGGGATTGAGAAATGAAATTATTAATACATGATTTAGATATTAAAAATTTTGAAAAATTATTTCCTAATTCATTTGAAAATACAAAGATTATTTCGAACGATGGAACGATACATCATTGTATAGGATGTTTTGGGTGTTGGGTAAAGACACCTGGAGCCTGTATAATACGTGACAACTATGGAGATATGGGAGAATATTTATCAAAATGTACAGAGCTTATTATTATAAGTAAATGTTGTTATGGTGGATTTAGCCCGTTTGTAAAGAATGTGTTAGATAGAAGCATTTCTTATGTACATCCTTATTTTGTAATAAGAAATAAAGAAATGCATCATCAGAGACGCTATAAAAACCGTTTAGATATAAAGGTATGGTTTTATGGTGAAAATATTACAGAAGGGGAGAAACAAACTGCCCAAAGGTTGGTAAAGGCAAATTCCATTAATTTTGATTGTAATGTCAGCAGTGTTATATTTATTAATAGTATATGGGAAATAGAGGGACAGGCATTATGAAAATAGCTTTTATAAACGGAAGTCCTAAAATTAAGGAAAGTGCGTCTAGTTATATCCTAGAAGAATTGAAGACTTTTTTGGAACAGGACGGTAATATAATTTCTGAATTTTGCTTTAGACAACCACAACTAACTGTAGAAGAAATGGAACAATTTACAGAATATAATGTTTTTGTATTTGCCTTCCCTCTATATGTAGATGGAATTCCATCTCATTTATTAAATTGTCTTGTTCAATTAGAGACTATTTTTGCAGCAATGAATAGAAGAGACATAATGGTCTATTCTCTAGTGAACTGTGGATTTTATGAAGCTCATCAGAATAAGCTGGCACTTGAAATGATGGAGAATTGGTGTGCAAAGGCGGGACTTAAATGGGGACAAGGTTTGGCAATTGGGGGAGGTGGAATGCTCATATCCATAAAAAGTGTTCCAATGGGACATGGACCTAAAAGGAATTTTGAGAAGGCATTCAAACAACTTGCAAATAATATATTAAAATGTGCTTCAGGAGAAAATATATTTATTAATCAAAGTTTTCCAAGAATTTTATATAAACTTGGTGCTGAAATGGGATGGCGGCAGTCAATAAAGGCAAATGGATTGAAGAGAAATGATTTGTTTTTGAAAAAGTAGGTACACTACAGGAACAAGATTATTAAGAGAAGGTAAGAGCTACATATATTTGCTCACTGATGGTGTACTAGAATGTGGTAATAGTCCGTTGGAGGAACCTAAAAAATTATATAAAGTCCTTACTGAAAATGTTGATATATCTGAAAATATGTCAAATGTTTTTAAGGAAATACATACACAAAAAGGTAGAGATAGTGCTACTATAATAGGTTGGTCCTATTTTAATAATAATAAAGCACAAAGACCTAGTGATTAATATTATGTCAATCATGATGGATTTCTACCACTAAAAATAAAATATGAAGTAAATCTGCTTGATTATGTTTATGCAATAATAGTGCCAAACGAATATAAAAATAAGATTGAAACAATAGTTCCGCATGATCTTATAAACAAAACTTATTATATTGAAAATGATTGTGAGGATGTATGGGATTGGTCAGAAAAAGTATATAAATTTGTAGAAGAATTATAAGCATAACAATGTGATTGTTGACGGCGGGTATATTTTGTCTATAAATTTGAAAGGAGATTATTTATGGAAGAATTAAAAATTATTTTGAAAAAGTTTTCAGAATCTGGTTGGGATTTAATTGCTATTCCATCCAAAGCTTATCTTGAGGGAAATGGGACAAAAGAAGATTTAATCAGAGCAATAGAACAAGCGGACCAAGAATGCGGAAATTGCGGTTGTGAGTTTGATTCTATGTATAAAAAATGTATTGAATTGAAAGGTTTATTATAATACGTATTTGAGAAGGACGAAAATGATATGGAAAATTTATTATATTTAAAATTTAAGTATTCAGAAAAAGAATATGCTGAAGCTGTGAAATGGTATTATTCAAAATCATTAAATATAAAGTTTGATATGGTGCTTTCTATAATTTTAGTATCATTAGGAAGTATATTTTGGATTATGGGAAGCAAATCAATGCTTAATAAAATTCTTGTAGTACTAGGTTGCTTTTTATTACTTATGATGCTATTTGTTTTGTATGTGAATCCAAAAAGAATTTTTAGGCAGGAATCGAAATTTCAAGATGAATATAAACTTAGTTTTAATGATCAAGGAATATTATTTGAAACTGAACATATAAACTCAAATATCCTATGGAGTCACTATTCACAAGTTAAGGAAAATAAGGAGTTCTTTTATTTAATATATGGTAAATATATGTTTACGATAATTCCAAAACGAACTTTTTTGAATAAGGAAGATGAGACTCTATTTAGAAAATTGGTTGAAGAAAAATTAGATAAGAAATAAAAAAAGTCAAAACATTTGCCCTTCACAATTGGATTTATGGAAATTAATATATTGGTTTAAAGTAAAACGGTAACAGGTTTTTCTTAAGTGTATGGCTCAATTTTATTTCAGAAAGATTAATTAGGTTTGTCTATAAATGCATTTGCAATATAATAGTTTTATCTTAAATGAAATATGTATTGTAAATGGAGGGCAAAATTTGAGTAGAGAATTAGTGAAAATACCATATAGGGGAGAAAGAATAGAAGAGGTACTATCCCTATGGGGATTAAAAAGTGATCTGGAAATTAAGGAAGAAGATATATCATATGCAACAGACCGGGAGTCACATATTTGGACTGTAGGTGAGAAGTATATACTAAAAATGAATTCTAGTAAAGATGAAATTGCTAACAATGTATATATTTCTAAGTTACTTTCTAAAGCAGGTATACCTGTACAAAAGGTAATATATAATTTGAATGGAGAAAGTTATGTGAAAGTAGAAGATAAGTACTACGGCCTATTTACCAAGATTAAAGGCGAGGTTCTAAGGGATTATTACCAAGGAGATTATATTGAAAGAGGCTTCTATTTAGGACAATGTATAGCAGCACTCCATAATGGATTAAGAAACATTACTGATGAGGTGAAAGACAATAATAGTATACAAGATAACTATATGATTGAAGAACTTTCAGGTTGGGTTAATGAAGAAATTAATTCTTACATTACTAAATGTAATTTAAACAAAGAAGAAAAGGAAGTCTTTAATAATGTTAGAGTGGAAATAAACGAAAATTTTAAAGAATTATATTTTAAACTTCCAAGACAGGTTATTCATAGAGATTTACATGGAGAAAATATGATTTTTGAAGATAATCATCTAGTGGGATACATAGATTTTGATTTAAGTCAAATTAATGCAAGAATATTTGATTTATGTTATTTATGCACTGGAACTTTAGCTGGAATATTTAATGAGAATGAAAAAAGAGAAAAGTGGATAAGCCTGGCTAAGGCAATTATTAAAGGTTATGACAGTAAATCTGAATTAACAATTGAAGAGCAAAAGGGCATTAAGTATATGTTTTATGCAATAGAACTAGTTATGATTGCTTTTTTTGCTAGGGATGGTTATGGAGAATTAGCTGATAGTAATATCAGAATGGTTAATTGGATAAGTACAGTTTGGGACAAGTGATGAAAATTGTAATATACATTATAGTTAAAGTAAAAATAAATTTAAATACACTTATATCCGCTGGTTAGGGTGCAATTAGTATCCTAATCAGCGGTTTTTAACATTGTATTTATATATTAGTAAAGAATTTAAATTAGTTTATAAAGGTTTTTTTAATCTTAGAAACAGTATTAGTAGAGGGGGATACGGAGATGTGCTTTTAGTTCCATATATATTGTCTACTGAGAATTATGCTGATATCTTGAATACCTTAGAACTGTAAAAGATTTATCAAAAAAACAATTTTCTTGATTGTGACTCAGTAGATGGACCAGTTTATTAGAAAGTAAAATCATAGATACAGCTTTAACTGGCAGTAGAACTTTTGATGAAATTTGCCGATATATAAATGATAAATGTAAAAAAACTAAGAAAGATTTGGAGTTAAAGTAGATAAATACAACTTACTATCATCGGATGATACCTCTTCCAATAATGTTTACATTTACATTAACATGAAATGCAATCTTATTATATTCATTATTCCAATTTACTGTTTTCCAATATTCCTTATGTTTTGCACGTATAATGT
The DNA here is from genome assembly GCA_030706015.1 of Bacillota bacterium. Lineage (GTDB taxonomy): Bacteria > Bacillota > Clostridia > Clostridiales > Clostridiaceae > JAUZPI01. The sequence continues at coordinate 1,326 of JAUZPI010000017.1, read as the reverse complement.
CTCCTACACCAAGTGGATCACTGTTGACTTCTTGGGTATAATTTAAAACTTCAATGCATTCGTCTTTTATTGCTTTAGATAGCTGGTCCTCCAAAGTGGTTTCAATATAAGAATTATACAAAGTATTCCAATGATATTCATTTAGCCGACCAGTAAAGTTTAAAAATATATCTACAATGGGCTTATCGTTTGCTATTTTTACATTTATTTTTCGCTTTTTTAGTTTAAGAGTTATTGCTATACCCTCGTTATTACTGGTCAAAGGCTCTGGACCAATAGAGGGATTTAAATATTGTGTTTTTTTCATTTCACCCATTAAAGCAAGAAGCATTGAGGTTTTTCTTGGATTTAACTTACCTACCAGTTTATCTTCGGAGAATAGTGCACAACCTATTACTTCAACTCCTTTTCCTTTATCGTTAGACATCTTAATTAAAGGAGCTATGGGATCAATTCCAGGAGAAAAAAATTTGGAGTCAAAGCTTAATATTGTTGTGTCTGGTACGTAGGAGAATTCAATATTATTTGCTATAAGCTCATGTATATAAAAACCTGGAAGAGGCTTATCACCCCAATTTTGAGAAGTTCCCATTATATGCTTAGGGCTTCCTTCTGTTATTACAATATATGGTATTGTTGGGGTTGACGGCTCTCTTTGATAAACTTCCATCAGATTATGTAGTCCTTTTTCTGCTAAGAAATCAGATATAAGTAATTGTTGAATCATTCCACCTACAGGTTTCTTGGAGGATATCCTTCGAGCGGCTTCCCTTGCACCTCTAATTAATGGTACATTAGCAGAAATCATTTCAATATTTTCTTTAGAATTAGGGTCAACTACCGGAGAAACATAAGAGATCAATAGACCCTTATCTTGAGAAGTTTCGATGCTCATCTGAAGCACAAAACCTAATTTCTCATATTGTTGTTGATCCCAGCAGCCTGATAAACAGAGGGGAATGCAAAGATACAGAATTAAAAAATATGTTCTTTTCATTTAATAGTCACCCCTCTTTTGTTAATGAAAGAAAGTAGGTAAGATAAAACTAAAAAAGATACAAAAATGAAGGTAAGTACTCCAATAAAATTTATATAGTTGGAGGTAGTTTCGTAGTCTGATGGAATTCTACTGATTGCTACCACAACTAAGGCAAATATACATAAAAAGAACAGATTATGCTCTTTAAAATTAAATAACTTTTTTATACTGTAATAGGAAGTAAAAAAATAAGCTCTCATTGAACTTGCCATAGTGGGAAACCAAATGGTTAAAAATAAAATATCAAGTCTTTCTATGATGGGAGCTTTAATGGATTGCTGCATTGT
>JAUZPI010000169.1 GCA_030706015.1 Bacillota bacterium | reverse complement strand
TTTTTCCTTTTTATAATAGTCCAGCCTGTCTTGTAATGTACCTGTATGGAACTCAAACTTATGCCCATCAGGGTCAGTAAAGTAAATCGACTTTTTATCTCTTTCGTCTCTTGGACGCCCTGACAAAATGTTTACGTTCAATTGCTTTAGTTTTTTGTACATATTATCAAATTCTGTTTCCTCTATTGAAAAAGCTATGTGCGTATAAGAATGGTTTATTTCGTTTCGTGGAATATCTTCCTCTACATTGAGAGCTAACCACATCCCATATAAATCAAGGTAGGCAGTGTTTCTTCCCTTAACTAATAACTTTGCATCAAACACATTTCGATAAAATTCAATGGAAATTTCTAAGTTAGAAACTGAAAATAATAAGTGGTTAAGACCTTTTTCTGACACTGTATCACCTCATACGATTCTTCGGAATTAAAGTTATTGTTCGATCAAATTACTTTCTCTCGAAAAGTAAATGAACAAACTTCATCATCTTTAATAAATCTACAACCCTCACCATAACACGAGTGCCACTTTCCCATTTCTTGCTTGCGGGGATACCTTTGAAGTACGATTCGCAGGATATTACCTTGATTTTTGACGACCATCTCTCAAGTACTTTGGGATTGTTGACATAAAAATACATTTTTGCGCCCTTGTTCCCCGTTTTTTCCACCGTACGATTTGAAATATTTAACGCGAATTTTGATTCCGCATCGAAGTACAACTCGCCTCCTGGAAAGCGAAGCGCCATTTCCTGAAATACTTCTTTGAGCTGACTTTCCTTAAAATAGTAGAAAACTCCAGCAGATACAAAAAGGATGCCGTCTTCCTCATTAAATATCACATCATCAAACCACGAAAAATCAAAAAATGATTTGGCAATGCTGATGCTCCTTGGTGTGTCATCAATAAGAGTTTTGCGGAAAGCAATTGCATCCGGTAAATCAAGGTTATACCAATTAAGCGTCCCATTATCAACTCTTGAAAATGTAGTATCAAGTCCCGCACCGATATTTACAATCGTGGCCCGAGGATGTTTTTCAATAAAAGCACGGATGGTATTGTCAACTTTTCGTGCTCGTACTATATAGCTTATGCCTCCGTATTCTCCAAAGGTCTTTGCGATTTCGGTAAAATTAAAATCATAACCTGCAACGATCTCTACCGCTTCTTTGTCGTACAAAATTTCTGGATTCTTCTCACTGGCAGTGGCGCGTCCCCAAAGTGGTATTAGCATTGTACCTTGAATGGATTGTAAATTTAATGACATATTATCTTTCCTCCATTTTTTTAAGCAAGGAATTCACTTTATGCAAAGCGTATTGAAGATCAAGTTGCTCTTCACTATCTAACTTTGAAAGGTCATTGACGAAGTTCTGATTAATTTTCGTCCATTTTTCATGTTGTGACGTTTTTCCTTTCTCTGTTAACTCAATTACAAATGATCTCTTATCATTCTTGTTTTGGCTTTTCGTAATGTAACCCTGATCAAATAAGCGCTTAAGCAAGTCTGTCATTTGCTGTTTAGGTACATTTAGACCTTCACTTATTTGTTTGATTGTTAGGGGATTATGATTCATAAATACGAATTCTAAGATTTGGTTCTGTAAATGCGTTAAATTACTAATTTTTTGATTCAATCGCTGAAAACTTTTAAACAAATTAGGGATTAACTCAATATATTCTTTACTAACTTGAGACATATTCCTTTATCCCCTCCTAATATAGTAATGTATTATATACAAAATCGCATAAAAATCAAGTTTATTCTCACTTTTAGTAAACATTAATTTACTAATTAACTACCGCTGTTTTAAGCACAATAAAAAAAGAGCTGCCGAAGCACCCCTCATTATTTAATCCAATCACCCTTTCGTTGACCAAGCGCTCTTCCAAAACTCTATAAATTCTTCAATTTTATTAACCTTTGAAATAAAGAATAATTATAGCCAAAATTATTACTCCTATAATTAAAAAAGGAATTACACCTGAACTATATACAATGTAAATAGTCAGGTGGCGGATAACATTAACAACAAGAAATATTAGTAAGAAAATGCACAAAAAAATGATTAGAGGCATATATTTATTTCTATTCAAAGCAACCAGCCCCTTTTTCGAAGCTTGATAAAAGCTAAAGAAATGGAAACCCTCACAAACGTATTTGAAATTAATTCAGGAAATTTAAGTATTACAACATTACCATTAATTTTTTAGTCCTTTAATAACACTATGTTAACCACATCTTGTATTATTCTGGAAATACGGAAAATTCATTTCTTAACTAGCCTCCGTTAGTCACATTCAATGGCATCCAGCTCTTAATCCAGTGGAAATATACACCATTTCGGAACCACCGCAAAAAATCATACAAACAAGTTTCAAAGAAATTTAATAATACTTTAAGAAAGGATAGTATCCCTACTCCATATATTAGGGGAAGAAGGAGATGAGGGAAGATGTCAGATGAACCACAAGAACAACCTCAGGAACAACCTCAAGAAAATATCCAAACTCTGAAAAATGAGATTAAAAATGAACTAAAAGAGGAATTTAGCAATTTTCGTCAAAAAAGAAAACACCGATTGATCTACTCTATAACTGTCTTCGCGCTTGGATTGGTGATAGGATTTGGTGGCGGAATGGCTTCTCATTCCGAGCATGGCTTTGGCCATGGTCACGTTCAAGAATGGCATCATATGCGAAAATAAAAATTCACCTATACAGCCTAGTGACGCTCTAACTAGGATATGTATAGGTGAATTTTTTCTGTTTATTCGTTGTAGGTCCCCTTGAGATTTGAAATCATTTATGGGTTTACTCTAGAACGAGAAATATTTGCTCTTATTATTGTATGACCGTGAAGAATATATATAATACTATTTCTTCCAAAGTTTAAAAGTGTATGTATTTCAGCTATAGTTCAAAATTTCGACTTTCTTTTTAATAATTCATAATATAAAGCTGTAATCGTCTGTGTTGTTAAGTATATAGGTATCGAATAAATTATTTTATAACCGTTTTCATATTGAAAAACACCAAAAATTACAGATACCCATTCAAGCACAACAGATATTACCGTCCAGCTTAAAATGTAAAATATTAAAGTTCTTGAGGTAATACACAAGGTCTCGTAAAAATAAATAAAAAGATATCCAAAAGGGGCAAACATTAAATAGGAAAATAAATCAAAAAGACAATATTGCTCTGAATCATTTACCTTGTAATAATTAAATACTCCCCCACCTATTGTAAAATCCCAAAACAAAGATGCTGCGAAACCCCATGTAAGGCTTATTATTAGAATACTAGTAGGTAACCTTTTTGGTAATTTATAAATGATAAATGTACTTGTTATTATCATCACAATAATGAACCATTCGTTTTTGTCAAAGTGTTCCCACAGTTTCATTTTAGTATAGCCTCTCTTTTGAGTGGAATTCTAAATAACTTCAAAGAGATTAATGCTAAAATATGCAACGATAAAAATAACACGATATCATACCAAATTGTCCAGTGTTTATAAGTCAAAATACCGAAGAATAATTGCAGTTTCCTCATAATCAACAACAAACATATGGAAATTATAGTGAATATCACAGAAAGGGCTTTTTGTTTGTAATTAAAAAGCAAATTTATATGTAATAATATAATTATTGGCGTAATAATACTCCGAGTAAGAAGATATACAATATATCCAGAGATTTCTTTTGTGTATTCGATTAGCTTGTATTCATCCATAATCACCCAAGTAAGATTAATATTAAATATCAACAACATGAGATAAAGAAATGTATTTTCAAGTAAAGATAGCTTTTTTGTCATATTAAAAAACACTAAACCTAACATCCAAACCAAACAGAAAAACACGGTTAATCCCATTAATTTCCATCTCCTCCAGGGCTATTCCTTAATTTAAAAGAGTGTTTTACTGGATCAATTTTAGTATGCCCTGCTTCAAATTAAATTTTCATGGGAGTCAAAGAACATGGTACTAATAACACACCTTTGTAATTAAGAAAAACTCTAATAGTTCCTTTATTCATTCAAAATTAGGTAAATTTCTCCATGCTGGACTTCGGATTCTCTCCTATTTTAAATCAAAATTCAATTCTATCCATCTAAAAGTAAGCCCCCATTAATGAAAAAGCGTCCCTGCTTATTGCAGAGGCGCACCCGTTCAAAAAAATATGGAAGAAGGCATCATTACCTTCATGATTTGAGTTACTCTTCATTCCCGATAAATATTAATATATATAAACTAGTCCGATGACATGTTAGAAAATCAAGTAAATAAAATATTAATGAAGGTTAAAAAGGAGGCGAAAAGATGGTCAACCAGGGATCCACTGGTTTAGATGAAAATAATCAAATGTTACTTTCACCTGAATCCTTTGCCACTCCACCAGAATCATTGACAGAGCAACTTTTTATTGAAAGATCTTTAACAGAAAACAAATTTTGGTTAAGGATTATGAAAGAGCATTCGTATTTTTTAACTGAAGGCTTTGACCGACATGATAAGCATCTCATTCAACAAACTGAACGTTTTTTTTATTATTTTCAGGAACAGGAAAAGAGAGCTTACCAAACTCCCAATAATGTAACCGCAGTCCGAAAGTTAAATGAAGATTCTATTCAATTGGTATTAGGATTAAGAAATTTCAAACGTAATCTTCTTATACTTATTATCAATTGCAAAGTAAAGGGGTTTAATTTCCCTCTCCTTGTCGATCATATTGCCCGTGAAGCCGAATATTTTATGAGAACGTTAAAAAAGTTTAATGAAGGAATTATGGATCCCATCCAAGATGCGATCATTAAAGAAAATGTATTTTGGCTTAAAATTATGATGGAGCATTCACGTTTTATCGCTTCACTATTGGATCAATCAGAACGAAATTTAG
>JAUZPI010000168.1 GCA_030706015.1 Bacillota bacterium | reverse complement strand
TTCTTATGCAGAGGTTAATAATGATACAAAGAAAGAAGATATAGCATTTATTATGTTCTCTTCAGGGTCAACAGGAATACCTAAAGGAGTAACATTAACACATGAGAATGTGATAGTTCAAATCTGTGCTACATATAATTCTTTTAGACTTAATTCTAAAGATACATTTCTAAGTTGGATGCCTTTAACTCATACTGTTGCATTGAGCAAGTTTCATATCGTACCTACAGCTTTTTCTCTGAATCAATATATAATGACAAAAACATTATTTATTAATAATTCACTTATTTGGCTTCAAAAAGCGTCTGAACATAAAGCGACAATACTGGCAAGTCCCAATTTTGGATACAAACATTTCTTAAGTCAATTTACAGACGAACTTAAACTGAAGTGGAACTTAGAACATGTTAAGATAATACAAAATTCTGCTGAACCCATTTCAAAATCTTTAGCAGAGGAGTTTTTATTTAAATTAGATAAATATAAGCTTAGTAGAAAAAGCATGTGCCCTGAATATGGCATGACAGAGACATGTATGAGTATTTCTTGTACACCTGTAGATGAAGAATATAAATGGTATGTTTTAGATCGTAAATATATGTCTGTTGGAGATGCAGTTAAGGAATTAGAGGGAGAAGATCCTAAAGGAATCACATTTGTAAGCGTAGGAAACATTTTAGATTCTTGTAATGTAAGGATTTGTAATGATAATGACGAAATGTTAAAAGAAGGAACAATAGGTCATATCCAGTTAGTGGGAAAGTGTTTGATGCTAGGATATTATAATGATAATGAGAGTAATGCAAATTGTCACACAAAAGATGGATGGTTCAAAACTGGCGATGTTGGTTTCATAAAGGATAATAAGCTTGTTGTAACAGGAAGAGCTAAAGATATGATTATATCTAATGGTCTTAATTTTTATGCTCATGATATAGAAAGAGTAGCACAGGAAGTGGAAGGAGTTAATTTATCAGCAGTATGTAGTATCTTTGATGATTCAATGCAAAAAGAAGAATCTATGCTTTTCATATTATATGAAGGAAGACTAAATGATTTTATTTCCCTTGAAAGTAGAATAAGAAGGCAGATAAATACCAAAACAGGATTAGATTTAAAATTTATTATACCTATTAGTGAAATACCTAGAACGCAAAGTGGAAAAATACAAAGATACAAGTTGAGAGAAATGTATTTAAATGGGGAATTTTCGCAAGTAGTATGTGAATTACATAGTTTAATAAAGAATAATGTTAATTATGATGAATATGTGGCACCAAGAAATTCTATGGAAGAAAAACTAGTAGAAATATGGACCCAAATATTAGGTAAGGATAAGTTAGGAATAGATGATAATTTCTTTGAATTAGGAGGACATTCTTTAAAGGTTATTCAATTGGTATCAATAATACATAAAGAAATGAATATTGATGTACGTATAAGCGAGATATTTAATAGTCCGACTATTAGGCAGTTAGGGCAATACATAGAACAATCCGAGGAGAGTGTATATTCATCTATTGAACCAGTACGAGAAAGAGAAATATATAATGCGTCTTCAGCTCAAAAAAGATTATTTGCATTATGTCAGTTTAATAAGAATGAAATGCATTATAATATTCCATATGTTATGGATATCGAAGGAAAGATAGAAAAAGAGAAGGTAGAAGAGGCATTTCAAAAATTAGTTAACAGACATGAAGCTTTGCGAACCTCTTTCGAGCTACAAGATGGAGAAATATTTCAAAGAATTCACAAATATATAAAGCTGGATTTAGAATATGTTGAATTAAGTAAGGCAGAAAATCATAGTATAACAGAAGTAATAGAAACTTTCATGCAATCGTTTGACTTATCGAAAGCTCCATTATTTAGAGTGAAATTAGTAAAAATTCGAGAGGAAAAGCACGTTCTAATGTTTGATATTCACCATATAATTGCTGATGGCACATCTGTGAGCATTATTATGAAAGAATTTGGTGAATTATATAACGGAAAAGAATTAGAAGAAATAAGAATACAATATAAGGAGTATTCTGTATGGCAAAATAAACTATTAAACTCAGAAATAATTAAGAAACAGGAAGAATATTGGTTAGGTGTATATAAAGAAGAGATACCCGTCTTGGATATGCCAACAGATTATCAAAGGCCAGCAATCCAAAGTTTTGAAGGAGAGAGTATTGGATTTAAGATAGATAAAGAATTAACTGAAAAACTAAAAAAAGTAGGGAATACAAATGGATCAACATTGTATATGACATTGTTGTCAATATATAATATTTTATTACATAAATATAGTGGACAAGATGATATTATTGTTGGTTCGCCAATAGCAGGAAGACCACATACACAGCTACAAGGTATTATGGGGATGTTTGTAAATACTTTGGCGATAAGGAATTATCCAAAGAGAGAAAATACATTTAAAGAATTTTTACAAGATGTAAAGAAGAATGCATTAAATGCTTATGAAAATCAGGACTATCAGTTTGAAGAATTAGTAGAGAAATTAAACTTAAGAAGAGATTTAAGCAGAAATGCTTTGTTTGATACTATGTTTGTACTTCAAAATACAGATGCTAAGGAAATACAAATCAATAACTTGAAGTTCAAACAATATGAATTTGCTAATAAAATATCTAAATTCGATATTACCCTATCCTTAACGGAAGTATCAGATGGAATAGATTTTAATGTAGAATATTGCACAAGATTATTTAATCGAAATACAATAGAAAGATTTTTAAGACATTTTGAGAACATAGCAAAAGATGTAGCAGATAATCCAGAGAAAAAAATATCAGAAATAGACATGCTGTCAGAAGAAGAAAAGAAAAAAATATTAGTAGATTTTAATGATACAAAAGCATGGTATCCAAAAGATAAAACTATACATGAACTGTTTGAGGAACAAGTAGAAAAAACACCAGAAAATATAGTTGTAGTATATGAAGAACAAGAGTTAAGCTATAGAGAATTAAATAGAAGAGCAAACCAGTTAGCAAGAGTGTTAAGAGAAAAAGGTGTAGGGTCAGACAAGATAGTAGGAATAATGGCAGAGCGTTCTCTAGAGATGATAGTAGGAATAATGGGAATATTAAAGGCAGGAGGAGCATATCTGCCAATAGATTCAGAATATCCAAAGGAAAGAATAGAATATATGCTAGAAGACAGTAAAGCAGATATTCTATTAGCACAAGCACATCTATTAGGTAATAATAACAGTGAGTTTTCAAGAGAAATAATAGAAATAGACAAAGAAGAGTTATATGTAGGAGATACCAGTAATCTAGATAAGATAAATGAACCAAGTGATCTTGCATATGTGATTTATACATCTGGAACAACAGGTAAACCAAAGGGTGTTATGATTGAACATAGAAGTATGATTAATACTATACTATGGAGAAAAAGTGAATATGGCTTAACACATGAAGATAATGTGCTGCAAATATTCTCTTTCTATTTTGACGGATTTATAACAAGTTTCTTTGTACCAATTGTATCTGGATCAAAGGTCATATTACTTGCAGAACAAGAAGCAAAAGATCCTGTTGCAATGGTAAAGAAAATAAAAAATAAAAATATAACTCATTTTATTAGTGTTCCAGCTCTTTTTACAGCTATGTTAGAGGTATTAGAAGATAAAAATGTGAAAAGTCTAAGGATGGTAACATTAGCAGGTGAAAATATAACTCATAAAATAGTAGAGCAAAGTAAAAAGTTACTACCTAAAGCTGAAATAATAAATGAATATGGACCAACAGAAAATACAATAGCTACAACAATAATGAGAGATGTGAGAGTTGAAAAACATATAAGCATAGGAAAACCAATATCAAATACAAGGGTATATATATTGGATAAGAGTAATAAGTTGCAACCAATAGGAGTATCAGGGGAACTATGTATATCTGGAGATGGACTTGCGAGAGGATACCTAGATAGACGTGAATTAACAGAAGAAAAGTTTATACCAAACCCATATGAGCCAGGGGAAAGAATGTACAAGACTGGAGACCTTGCAAGATGGTTACCAGATGGAAATATAGAATTCATAGAAAGAATAGACCATCAGGTAAAAATAAGGGGCTTTAGAATAGAACTTGGAGAAATAGAAAGCCAATTATTAAAACATGAAGAAATAAGAGAAGTTGTAGTAATAGATAAGGAAGATAAAGAAGGGAATAAGTATCTCTGTGCATATGTGGTAGGCGATAAAGAATTAACAGTAACTGAATTAAGAGAACATTTGTCAAAGGAATTACCGGACTATATGGTACCGTTATACTTTATTCAACTAGAAAATATACCGCTAACACCAAATGGAAAGATAGACAGAAAAGGATTACCAGAACCAGATAGTGAGATAAATACAGGAGTAGAATATGCAGCACCAAGAAATGAAGTAGAAGAAAAGATAGCAAAGGTATGGAGTGAGGTATTAGGAGTAGAGACGATAGGAATAGATGATAACTTCTTTGCTTTAGGAGGACATTCATTAAAGGCAATACAAGTAGTATCAATGATACATAGAGAACTTAATGTAGAGTTATCTGTAAGTAAGCTATTTAATAGTCCAACCATAAGACAAATAGGAGAAAGTATCAAGAATTCTAAAGAAAGTATCTATACATCAATAGAACCAGTAGAAAAAAAGGAAGTATATGAAGTATCTTCTGCTCAAAGGAGACTATATGCCTTAAATCAATTTGCAAAAGAAGAAGTAAACTACAACATACCATCAGTAATGATAGTGGAAGGTAAGTTAGGCAGAGCAAAAGTAGAAAAAGTATTTAAAAAGTTAGTAGAAAGACATGAATCCTTCAGAACATCTTTTGAAATGATAGATGGAGATATCGTACAGAAAATACACAAGGAAATAGTATTAGATGTAGAATATAGTGAAGTTGAAGACAAAAAGGAAGTATTAGA
>JAUZPI010000167.1 GCA_030706015.1 Bacillota bacterium | reverse complement strand
ATTCATCAGCTTTTCATGGCTACCTTTTTCAATTATTCGGCCCTTGTCCATTACCATTATTTCATTAACATTTTTAATTGTAGATAAGCGATGAGCTATCACAAGAACAGATTTGTCCTTTGTAATACGATCTAAAGCTTGCTGCACCAGTGCCTCAGACTGATTGTCTAAAGCTGATGTTGCTTCATCAAGCAGAATTATTGGAGAATCCTTCAAAATTGCTCTTGCAATAGCTATACGCTGTTTCTGTCCGCCAGATAATTTTACTCCTCTTTCATTTACAAGAGTGTCATAGCCTTCAGATAATTCCATAATAAATTCATGAGCATTTGCTGCCTTTGCAGCTTCAATAATTTCTTCTTTTGTGGCATCTGGTCTTCCGTAACTAATATTTTCATATATCGAGGTTGGGAAAAGAAACGCATCCTGCGATACAAGTGAAACCTGTGAACGAAGAGCATCTAGTTTCCATTGTTTTAACTCTTTATCATAAACCTTTATTTGTCCCTGTTCATGCTGATAGAATTCGCATAAAAGCTTAAATATTGTACTCTTCCCACTTCCACTGGCGCCTACTAATGCCTTTTTCTCCCCTCTGCCCAATTCAAAACTAACTCCATTTAAAACACTTGCCTCTCCGTCGTATGAAAATGAAACATTATTAAAGCTTACCATACTTGAATCAGAATAATCTTCAAAAGAAGCTCCTCCTATACGTTCACAAGGGAGATCAAAAACTTCTACTAAACGCTTTGCAGCTCCCATAGCCGATTTAGCACCATTTATAATATCCGGTAAAAAAGCTAGAGGCGATACTATATATGTCAGTAAAAAGGTAAATGAAATAAGCTGGCCAGGTGTCAAATTTTTATTAACCACTAAATAGCTGCCATAGACAATGCAAATTACTATTGGCATCAATCTCAAAATAACATGAAGCGGAGAGCTTAATACACCTATTCTTACTATTTTTAATATATTATTAAGGATACTATCAGTATTAAATTTATATTTTTTATATAAATTATCTCCAATATTATAGGACTTCACTATACTAATGCCGTTAAAAGCATCAATTATTTGTGATATTGCTTTTCCCATGTGTTCTTGAATCTTATTTGAATATCCTCCTATTGGTTTACCAAGTTTATTAACTAATAACAATGCTATAGGAGTTAATGTAATACTTACTAAAAGCAGCTTCCAATTTATTGTTGACAGGTAGATAAAGGCTATTATAAATAGAAAGCATTGAGACAAAATATTAAATACCTCATTTTCAACAAATCTTTGAAACACAGATATGTCACTTGTTAAACGAGATACCAAGTCTCCTGAATTATTCTTTTCAATATAGGACACATGTAATTTTCGTATATAATTCAAAGCATAGCCGCGTATATCTCTAAGCATGCTTGAACTGAAATACCCATATAAATACTTACTGATATATGTAACAGTAAAACCTATGACTACTGCACCAATTATGTAATAAATAAATTTTACTAGCTGCTCTGTTTTTCCCCACAATGACAAGTCTACCAGGTTGTTTACAAAATACGCTTGCAGTATGTCGGTACACACACCCATAATAGAAAATAGCATAAATAAAAATACAATGACACTGTAGGGTTTACCAAAGGGTATAAAGCGTTTCAGCACTGTTAAAGTAGAATACGAATTTTCTTTTTTCATATAAACTCCTTTTTTATTAAACTCCTTTTTTATTTATAATAGTGCATAATTAATAATTGTTTTCTCTACTAATTATTAACTATTAAGGTGTTATTAATTATATCTGCTATGTGATCAAACTTATCCAAAATAAAGAAATGTCCTCCTGTATATTCAATAACTTCGCAATTACCTTTTGTTATTTTAGGCCACTGTGCTAAATCTTCTTTTGTAACATCCTTGTCTTCTTTACCGCTAAAAACAGTAATATCAAAATCAAATTTATCTGCTTTAGGTTTATGCTTATAGTTCTCTATTATTTTGTAATCTGCTTTAAGTATTGGAATAAACATCTTTAATAGCTCTTCATGTTCAAAGAATTCCTTAGGTGTCCCTCCAATTTCATATATTTCTTTAATAAATTCTTCATCAGACAAGGTATGCAAATCTTTCTCATCCTTCTTAATAGGAGGAGCATGCCTTCCTGAAAAGAAAGCATGCATTGGTAATTGATTGTGCAATTCATAAATTTTATAAATGAGCTCATATTCAAGAACTGTTCCCATACTATGTCCTAAAAAGGTAAAGCTCTCACCATTAAATTGGCTCTTAATGGAACTATATATATCCTCTACAGCCTCATCCACACTGTCATAAAAGGGCTCTCTGCTTCGGCTTCCTCTGCCAGCAAGCTCTATCGGAAACAATTCAATAGAACTGTCTAAAAATCTTTTCATACGGTTGTATACCATTGCCGTTCCTCCAGCATATGGCAAACAAAATAACTTTATTCTGCTCATTTCTATAGCCCTTCTTCCTTTACTAGTCTAGTTCCCCACCTAAAATCGAAAGTGCATCCTCAAGAGATGTCTCTCCTGATTGTAGGCTGTCCATTAAACTATTAAGGTTATTCTCTAAACTTTCTTCCTCATTTTCTTCTATAAATTCTTCCTGAGGATTATTTTTAGCTAACTTTTCATCTATGTAGCTTGCCATTTGTTGTACAGATGGATAAGAATAAATATCTGAGATATCTATTATACCTTCAAATACCTTATTAATATTTTTAAGCAATTGAATTGCCATTAAAGAATCTCCGCCCATAGATGAGAAATTATCATAAATGTCTATTTCATCAAAACCTAATACCTGTGACCAAATTTCGGCCAAAATATTTTCAGTTTCACTGCATTCATCCTTACCTTTAATAGTTACCCTTGTTGAACTTCTATCTCCAGCTTCAGACTTATTTTTTTGATTTAAATTAATTCTATGTTTCTCAAGTACGCTCTCAAGTTTATCTGAAAGTTTAAAGGTTAGTGATTCTTTTATATCCAGTATCTTAGAATAATTTAATTCTCCAGGCAGCGCTCTTACTGATTTAGAGTTTAGAATTTCTTCAAAACTGCTCATAGCATTTGAAGTAGGAATAGGATTTACTGTGTTTTCAAGATTTACAATTCCAAAATCCACAGCCATTCCAGTATCTTTCCAAGCTGGCCAGTTAATTGCTCTTGTTCTCTTACCTTTTCTTTGTCTATAAGCCGCAAAGGAATCTAAATATGCATTAGCTGAAGCATAATCACTTTGTCCTGGATCGCCAAATATAGATAATATTGATGAAAATACTACAAAGAAATCTAAATTATCATTCTCTGTTAAATGATCAAGTATCCAAGCTCCCTGCATTTTGGGATTTACTACGCTTTCAAATACTTCTTTTTCTTTTCTCATCATAAATCCGTTTCCCGCTAAACCAGCACAATGGATAATACCATTAATCACTCCATATTTAGCTCTTAATTCATCTAACACTATTTTCATTCCATCAAGATTTATTACATCCATGCTATAGCAATTTACTTCTGCTCCTAGGCTTTCCATTTCGCGTATTGCCATAATTGCTCTAGAATATTTCTTTTCATTTTCGTCCTTAAGTATCTCATCCCATTTATCTCTTTCAGGGAACTTAGAACGATTAATAAAGGCTATTTTTGCATTATTCTTGGACGCTATATATTTACCCATCTCAAGTCCAAGACCACCAGTACCACCAGTGATTATATAAACACCTTTGTCTTTAATCTCAACCTTATTTTCAGCATCCTCTTCTAGTTCAAGCTTTCCAAATTCCTCTATGAATCTTTTATTCTCACGATAAGCTACCTTATAAGCTGTTTCTTCTGCTCTTAGCTCATTTAATATGCCTTCTACTGAAGTATTCTCATCTATATCAATAGCTCTACATTTTAAATTTGTGTGCTCAAGGTTTACTATTTTACCTAAAGTCAATAAAGCTGCATTATGAGGATTAATTTTTGCTTCATGCTTACTTACTTCATGAGCATAATCTGAAATTAATACTATATCTAATTCTTTATTAAGCTTATGGTTAACAAGTGCCTTTGCAAGATTAAATAGACTAAATACTCCAAGCTTTTGCTGTTCCTTAAATCCAGATAAGTCTTTTATTTCACCATTGTCAGTAAGTGTGGCTGCATGAATAATCTTAGTTATGCCTTTTTCAGCTAGTTCTTGAAGAAGACTGTTATAATCTGACTCTCCTCCATTGATTATATATTTATCTTGAGCTATTTTTTCAAAAACAGAACCTATTTCAACTTCTACTATGCTGCAATCGCTGTTTTCAAGCTGATTTATTAGACCTTCACTAATTCCTCTTTTATCTTTGAATATAAGTATTTTTTCACCTGATAAATCTTTTAAATCTGCTGGTAACTCTTTATTTATCCAATCTACTTGGAAGTATATATTACTAACTCCTCTAGCATTTTTTAATTGGAATTCAGTTTCATTAACCTTTTTAATGCTATAGTCAGTAACTTCAGCAAATACTTTGCCTTTAGCATCCATTAAAGATACATCAAAAGTTATAGTTTCCATTCCTTTTAGCATCTTCTCATTTATTCTAATGTAACTATAGAATTTGTTTTGCATTCTACCTGTTACTTTTATACTCTTATAGAAGAATGGTAAATAAAGACCTTTACCTATTTTCTGGCTTACTGCATTTACTGCATTGTCAAGCATGGATACATGCAAACAGAAATCATTTATATCGTAGGCAATATGTTCTGGCAGCTCTAACTCTATAAGTGCCTCATTTCTGCCCACTGAAAGTATCTTTGCATTATCCCATCTTTCACCTAAAGCAATAGCACTCTCTCTAGGTGTCGTATCAATTAGTTTCTCTTCATCCTTTTCACTATTTAATTTTTCTCTAATAGCTTCAAGGTCATAAACTTTTTCTGCT
>JAUZPI010000166.1 GCA_030706015.1 Bacillota bacterium | reverse complement strand
AGCTAAATCCAAGAAATATGAATATGCACCATTAGCAGAAATACAAGCAAGAACGTTATTAAAAAATACATTAATAGATCATATAATGATATTTGAGAATTACCCAATATTGCAACAGGATAAAAATTTGGATAATAGTCGTAATTTAAAGGTTAAGTTGGAAGAAGGAGTAGAACAAACAAACTATAACTTAAACATTATTATAGCTATGGTAGATGAAATAATGTTGAAATTAAATTACAACGGAAGTGTATATGATGAGCAATATATAAAAATGATATCTAAGCATATAGAAAATGTATTAAAGGAAGTAACTGAGAATCCAGAGAAAAAAATATCAGAAATAGAAATGCTAACAGAAGAAGAGAGGCAAAAGATATTATTTGGATTCAACGATACAAAAGCAGAGTATCCAAAGGATAAAACTATATATGAATTATTTGAAGAACAGGTAGAAAAGACACCAGAAAATATAGCAGTAGTATATGAAGAAAAAGAATTAAGCTATAGAGAACTAAACGAAAAAGCAAACCAACTAGCAAGAGTGTTAAGAGAAAAAGGAGTAGGACCAGACAAGATAGTAGGAATAATGGTAGAACGATCCCTAGAGATGATAGTAGGAATAATGGGAATAATAAAGGCAGGAGGAGCATATCTGCCAATAGATCCAGAATATCCGAAGGAAAGAATAGAATATATGCTGGAAGACAGCAAGGCAGATATTCTGTTAACACAAACACAGCTAGTAGGTAAGAGTGAGTTTAGTGGAAACATAATAAAGATAGACAGAGAAGATTTGTATGTAGGAGAGAGTAGTAATTTACAGAAGGCAAATACATCAAGTGCTTTAGCATATGTAATCTATACATCAGGATCAACAGGAAAGCCTAAAGGTGTTATGATTGAACATAGAAGTGTTATAAATTTTATATGTGGGACTAGTCAAAAAGTGGATATCACTAGAAATTATACTATATTGGCATTAACTACCATGTCTTTTGATATATTTTTACTGGAAACGTTACTTCCACTTGTAGAGGGAATGAAAGTTATAGTTGTAAGCGATAAAGCAAAAAATGATGCAGTAGTTTTAAATGAAATTATCACTAAGAATAATGTTAATATAATTCAAGCAACACCTTCAAGAGTTAGCCTACTTACAAACAAGTATAAAGATGCGACTAGTTTAAGTAAAGTGAAAAAGTTGCTAATAGGCGGAGAAGCATTACCAGAAAATTTACTAAAAATGTTTAAAGAAATTAAATCAACAGAGATATTTAATATGTATGGGCCTACGGAAACTACAGTTTGGTCATCTATTTCACAAGTAACTCATAAAGAAACTATAACCATAGGAAAACCAATAGCAAACACAAGAATATATATAGTTGATAAGAACAATAAACTACAACCAGTAGGAGTACCAGGAGAACTATGTATATCAGGAGATGGACTTGCAAGAGGATACCTAAATAGACCAGAATTAACAGAAGAAAAGTTTATACCAAATCCATATAAGACAGGAGAAAGACTGTATAAGACAGGAGATTTGGCAAGATGGTTACCAGATGGCAATATAGAATTCATAGGAAGAATAGACCATCAGGTGAAAATA
This sequence comes from Bacillota bacterium, assembly GCA_030706015.1. GTDB lineage: Bacteria > Bacillota > Clostridia > Clostridiales > Clostridiaceae > JAUZPI01. The sequence continues at coordinate 3,443 of JAUZPI010000166.1, read as the reverse complement.
AGAGGCTTTAGAATAGAGTTAGGAGAAATAGAAAGTCAATTACTAAAGCATGAGGAGATAAAAGAAGCAGTAGTAATAGATAGGGCAGATAAAGAAGGTAACAAGCATCTATGTGCATATGTAGTAAGTGATAAAGAAATAACAGTAACAGAATTAAGAGAACATCTAGCAAAAGAACTACCAGACTATATGATACCAGCATATTTTATACAACTAGAAAATATACCGCTAACACCAAATGGAAAGATAAACAGAAAGGCATTACCAGAACCAGAAGGTGAGATAAATATAGGAGTAGAATATGCAGCACCAAGAAATGAGGTAGAAGAAAAGATAGTAAAGGTATGGAGTGAGATATTAGGAGTAGAGAAAATAGGAATAGATGATAACTTCTTTGTTTTAGGTGGACATTCTATAAAGGCCTTAGATTTAGCTTCAAAATTGAATGGCTTAAATATATCATTAAAAGTTTCAGAAGTATATACATATCCTACCATAAGAAAAATAACGGATTTTATAAAATTAGAAAATCTTAGTATAAGTATTAAGGAGGATATAGTAGATAATTTAGTAGTTAATGAAAGTTCAAATATAATTAAAGGTATTAATTCAAATAATGACCAATATTCATGGGAAGAATTAAATTGCTTCTATAGACCTATTGCAATTATCTTTAAATATTTCAAAAAGGAATATTTTGATTTAATATTGTTTAATATAAGTTTTTATTCTTCTTTCATGGCAGATAGTGAACTTGATAGTATTCAAGAGGGTGGTGTTGATAAAACTTTTATGAGGATATATGAAAATTTCCTTCATGATAAGTTTAAAATTAAATTTAAAAAGATTGAATATTCAACACCTGATGAAATGCATGAAAAAATAAAAGAATCAATCGATAATGATTCACCAGTATTAGTACCAGTAGATATATATGGATTGGTCTATTATCCAATGTATAAGAAAAATCATCAAAGCCATTACTGCGTTATTAAAGGTTATGACACGCAAAGGGAAATGTATAATATTTTAGATAATCTTCATATTGATAATGGTGCGTCAACAATATATAAGGATTTTAGTGCTAAATTTGAAGATGTTTATGAACTAAACAAATTGTATCGTGAGGTTTTTGATACAAAATCAAGAAAACCGTTTTTTTGGTCAATATCAAATGAAAGGGTGAATGAAGAGTACTACGATATATATCAATGTATTTTAGAGCACTCTAATTATTTAAAGCAGGTTAATAACAATCCTTCTAAAATAAAATATTTAGAATATGAAGTTATTGATAAAATTCAACAAGGTAATTTAGGAGAAAGTAGTAATGAAAAAATAAGAAATATGATTACTGCAATAATACCAATAATTAATTGTAAAGCGGTCTATTATGATCTAACATTCAAGTTTTTAGAAAAATTAAATGTTAGTTCAAAAGTGATTTTGGAATTGAAAGACATACAAAAAAAGCTTAATGTAAATTGGAATAATATAAGATTGAATATATTAGACAATGTAGTGCAAGGAAATTATGAATTTAAAGAGATTCAAAGCCTTGTTGCTTGTAATTTAGAAGAAGAAAGAAAATATAGACAAAAGTTTATAGAAATCGTAGCACAGTTAGAGCAAATGTCAATTTATAATAAAGCTGAAAAAGAAAAATCTAATAATAATGAATTTGAAGAATATAATAATAAAAATGCTCAAATATTAGTTGGTAAAAAAGAAATTAAATTTAACCTTGATTCAGATAAAACCTATGACATATGGATATCCGAAGATAATGGGCCACAAATGCTTAGTCAAGTGTCGGATAGTAGAGAATTTAATATTGAAGGTAAGCTTAATCTAGATTTTGAAATGGAAGAAGTATTTCATGATGGTATAATTCTTAAGTTTAAAAAAGGTATTAATATTCTATTTGGTATAGTTAAGGAACATCTTCAAGATAATAAGCTTGTAATATATTGTCCTCAAAGTAATGATAGCTATATTATTTTTGAAAAGCTATATGGTAAACAAAAACAAATATACTTAAAAGTAATTAAGAAGGATTCAATATATAGTTTTTACTATAGAGAAGGAATAAATGATGAATGGAATAATATAAAAAGTATAGATACAAAGGATCACATAAAAAATGTAGGATTCTTCTCGAAAAAGTGGCAATTTGGTAAACATAGTGCAAGTATATCGGAAATTCATTATTCGAAAAAATAATAAACAGAGTTCTTAGCTTCAGATGGGGTTTTAAACCATATTTGAAGGTTAGAAATCGTTATCCAGTGGCGTAGCGACCGTTATCTCCCGTTTGTAGAAGCGGGAGTATTATGGTCGGTAGCCATCGGATAAATAGAATTATATATTTAATAGAGGGAAGTTACACAAAATTGTATAGTTTCCTCTAAAAAATATATGATGAAAGAAAAAATAACTTTGTATAAAGGATGAAGGGATTTTTCCTGTATTTGAGAAAGGAAGAGATATATATGAAAAAATTAAAAACAGTAATTATAGGATGTGGAAATATATGCTTGGCTCATGGATACCCTTTGGCATATGAAAATGATGTAGAGTTGGTAGCAGTTTGTGATATAAAAGAAGAAAGAGCAATGTCTATAGCAAAACAATTAAATTGTAAGTATTATACTGATTATAAGAAAATGCTAAATGATGAGGAGGTAGATGCTGTACACGTATGTACACCTCATTATGTACATCATGATATGGTGATATATGCATGTAATTTAGGAAAGCATGTAATGACAGAAAAACCAATGTCAATAACTTTAGCAGATGCAGAAGAAATGATAAGTGTTGCCAAGAAAAATAATGTTTACTTAGGTGTTATTTTTCAAAATAGATTTAATTCATCGTCTCAACTAATTAAGAAAACATTAGTTTCTGGAGAATTAGGAAAGATAAAATCAGCTAAAGCAACTGTAACTTGGAATAGAGGCGATGCTTATTATAATTCTAGTGATTGGCGAGGTGATTTAGAAAAAGAAGGCGGCGGAGTAGTTATTGACCAAGCTATACATACTCTTGACTTAATGAGATGGTTAATTAGTGATGAGATAGAATTTGTACAAGCCAATATAAGCAATAAAATTCATGATAAACTTAAGGTTGAAGATTCAGCAGAGGGAATAATTAAGTACAGGGGCGGCGTAATTTCATCATTTTATGCTATGAACTATTATTCATGTGATGCACCGATTGAGATAGAACTTCATTGTGAAAACGGAATAGCAAAGATAATAGGATCAAAGGGTAATGTAATATTTAATGATAAAAGGCAATATATTGCAGATGTAGATGAGAGTGAAAAAGAAAAGTTTGGACCTTTTAATAAAGATTGTTGGGGGATTAGTCACATAAAACAAATAAATGATTTTTATAATACTATAAGAAACGGTGGCGAACAATATATAACTGCT
>JAUZPI010000165.1 GCA_030706015.1 Bacillota bacterium | reverse complement strand
ATATAGTGTGCGGGGGTTGAGATAAATGCTACATGTTGTGAAGAGAGACGGAAGAGAAGTAGGTTTTAATTCTGTCAAAGTAACTAATGCCATTAAAGGCTCGTCGGATGAAATAGGATTTAATATTAAAGAAAGTGAAGCCTTAGAGCTAACACAAAAGGTTATCAAGAAGCTTGAAGAGATTAATGAGGAAAGAATCAATGTTGAGGATATTCAAAATAAAGTAGAAGAAACTTTATTAGAAAACGGATATGAAGAAATAGGTAGGGCGTATAGTAACTATAGAAAAGAAAGAACAAAAGTAAGAGAAATAAAATCTGATCTTATGAAGGTTATTCAACAGATAGGAATTGAAACGGATAGGGATAATGCAAACGTAGGTAATAATTTCAGTTCTAAACTTCTTAGAATAGCTAGTGAATCCAATAAGTGGCATAATTTAGCTGCCATGCCTAAGTGGCTGGCTAAAGCACATGAAAATGGAGATGTATATTATCATGACTTAGATAGTTACAATTTAACTACGAATTGTTTACATATACCAACAAAAGAAATACTTGTTAGAGGGTTTAATACCGGTTACGGAAATATAAGACCTCCAAAAAGAATTGAGTCAGCAGCAGAACTTTCATGTATACTTTTGCAGTCAACACAAAATGATATGTTCGGTGGACAATCTCATCCTGACTTTGATAATGATATGGGCGAATTTGTTGATCCAACAAGACAACAAATTAGACAAGAACTTATTGAGCTAGGGGTTGAGGAAGCGAAGATAGATGAAATAGTGGAAAGAAAGCTTAGAAGGGCTATTGAGCAGTCCATGCAAGGGATAGTATATAATTTAAATACTATGCACTCTAGAGCAGGCTCTCAGGTTCCATTTAGTTCAATAAATTTAGGAATTCCAAATTCAGAGGATGCTGCACTTGTATGTGAAATATTCCTAATTGAATACGAAAAAGGCTTAGGACTTGGAGAACAGCCTATATTCCCAAATATAATCTTTAGAGTTAAAGAAGGAGTAAATAGAGAACCAGCAGATCCGTATTATTATCTATATAAACTTGCATGCAGGGTTGCAGCTAAGAGAATGAATCCAACATTTATGAATATAGATTCTGACTTTAATAAAAAATATTATGACATGGGTGTGGTTCCTGCAACTATGGGATGCAGAACCTATGTATGCTCAAATATTAACGGTGAACCAGGAACTAAAGGAAGAGGTAACATAGCTCCTACAACTATAAATCTTCCAAGGATAGGAATATTAGCAAAGGGAGATGTTGAAAAATTCTTTTCTCTTTTACATGCTAAACTTGATCTTGCAAAAGAAAGTCTTTTAGATAGATATAATGTGTTAAAAAGATTAAAGGTTAAGGATTTACCTTTTGTAGCAGGTCAAGGATTAATGAAAGGTTCAGAAAATCTTACTCCTGAGGATACTATAGAACCAATACTTAAACAAGGAACCTGGGGAATTGGCTTTATAGGTCTTGCGGAAACACTTATAGCTTTAACTGGAAAACATCATGGAGAAGATGAGGAAGTAAAAGAATTAGGGGTAAAAATAATATCATATATTAGAGAGTATACAGATAAAATTACTGAAGAAACAAGACTTAATTGGAGCTGCTATGCAACACCTGCTGAAGGTCTTAGCGGTAAATTTATAGTAAAGGATAGAGCTATATTTGGAGAAATACCTGGTGTAACAGATAAGGACTATTATACTAATAGTTATCATGTACCAGTAGGCTTCCCTATTTCTATAAAGGATAAGATAAATATAGAAGCACCATATCACAAATTGTGTAATGGTGGACATATAAGTTATATTGAGCTAGATGATTATCCAGATGGTGAAACTATTATGGATATCATTAACTATGCCTACAAAAATACAAACATTAGTTATATGGGTATAAATTTCCACATAAGATACTGTAGAGCATGCGGTACATATTTACACAATGGAGAATCAAGATGTCCAGAATGCGGAAGCTATGATATTCAAGGTGTTTCAAGGGTAACAGGATACTTAAGCTTGGACGAAAGATTTGGACAAGGAAAATATGCTGAAAGAGCTGACAGAGTATCGCAGGCAACAGGAAAACAAATCTACCATGTATAACTATATTTTAGAGGTGGACTAAATGGGTTATGAAAAGATGGTCAGACTTTCTGGTATAGCATATGAAAGTTTGGTAAATGGTCCTGGACTCAGAAGAGTAATATTTGCCCAAGGCTGCAAACATAAGTGTAAGGGATGCTTCAATGAGGACACTCATTCGCTTGAGGGCGGAGAATTTATGAACATGGACGATATAATAGAAGACATAAAGGATAATCCTTTTTTAAAGGGAGTAACCTTTAGCGGAGGAGATCCATGGGAACAAGCTGATAAATTTTCTTATATGGCGCCAAATATAAAAGCACTTGGCTTAAATATATGGTGCTATACAGGATACACTTTTGAATATATCTTAGAAAACAAGGATAAGAGAGCAGGGTGGAATGAGCTCTTATCAAATATAGATGTACTAGTTGACGGGAAATTTGAAGAAGATAAATATAGTGCAAATTTGAGATATAGAGGATCCGAAAACCAAAGAATCATAAATATTCAGGATAGTTTACAAAGTGGTAAAATTGTATTAATTAATTTTTAAATACTTAGAATTTTTAACGCTGTTTATTTCTTCATATATTATGAATTTGATAAACAGCGTTAGTTTTTATAGTCTAAAATTTTAACTAAATTAGTATCTTCCAGCTTTTCGGTTATTTCCAAGGTGCAGCTATTAATTCTTTCACCATTCTTCATATAAGTAATAAAGGATTCTACTCCCTCTAGGGGAAAATTAAGTGCAGCCGTTTTATAGTGCATAGGTATTATAAGATGGCTGTTTATTTTTTTTGCTATTTCAGAAGCTTCAGCTCCATCTATGGTGAAGTTTCCGCCAACAGGAATAAATAATATATCAACAGCTCCTATTTTATCTAGATCATCTTCTGAAAGAAAATGCCCTAAGTCACCTAGATGGCATACTCTGTAATCATCAATTTTATATATGTAAATGGTATTTTTTCCTCTCAGTGCTCCTTCCATCTTATCATGATAGGATGGAAGGCCCACAATCTGAACATCCTTTATATCAAATATTCCAACTGCATCAATGATTTCAGGATTGCCTAGAACGGCTTCAGCACATGAATGATCAAAATGGTGATGACTTATGGTAACTATGTCTGCATAACCGTTGAAAACCGAGTAACCAACGCTATCATTGAAAGGGTCTGTAAGTATAGTGGTTCCAGCTTTATTCTTTATTAGGAAAGATGAGTGACCAAGCCAAGTAATTTCCACGAAACTCCTCCTTTTAAAAAATTGCATTGATAGTAGTATATACAAATTATAATTTTATACTACTGATAAAAGAAATAGAGGAAAAAATAAATCAACGTAGAATAATAAATATATGTATTTACATAAAATGGGAATGGAGGGCGTAATATGAGAAAGATTTTTGGAGTGAATATATTTTTTTTAGTTGTTGTATTGCTGCAGCTGGCAAACAGGTTTCTATTGAGTGGGTTTGAAAGGCATTTAAGCTTTCCCGAATTGCTTTATATTAGTCAAGTTATGTTTTTAATAGTTCCGATGATAATCTATATAAAGATAACTAATCAATCCGTTAAAGAAGTTCTCAAGTTAAATAAATTATCATTGAAAGACATCGTTTTCACATTGGCAATATCATTGTGTATACTTCCTATTAATGTAATTATGAGTAATACTACTGCAATATTGTTTAATAGAAGTACAAGTCTTGGTATTATAAGTAAAAGTGGATATTCAATTGCAGCGTTGATTCCTTTATTTATTGTTTCAGCAATTGGGGAAGAGATGGCAATAAGAGGTGTGGTATTAAGCGGCTACAAGAATATAAACATAAAAAAGTCAGCTATAATAACCGCTGTATTCTTTGCAGCCTTATATATGAATTATACACAAATTCTTTCTAATTTCTTGCTTGGAATAGTGTTTGCATATTTAGTATACATGTCAAAATCAATATTATCATCTATAATCGCAAGCTTTACCATTAATTTGGGAAGTATAATTTTAATTAACTCCAATATTGAAAAAGGTATTTTCGGCATAAATCCATTAACAAGGAGTTTTGGTTTATTCCTCAGCATTATATTGTGTTTAATATGTGCTGTGGGCATATTTATGATCATAAAAAGAATGCAGATATTTAATTTAGTTAGACGAAGGATGACTATTGATATAGATAGAAGGACACTAGTACTGTCTAATGTAATTTTCCTTGAGAAGAGGAATTGGAAGGAAGAGTATATTCCGGCCATTATTGCAATTATAGTAGTTACAGCTGTGAATATAATGTATTGAAGGGTGATACTTATATATAGTTACATACTCTGAGATTATTCAATATGCCTATGGGTTATTGAATGAGAAAATATAAGTCATTGACAATTGAAGGTTATTATAATATAATAAGTTTTAAATTGTTAAATGATAAAAACAATGGCTGTGATTAGGATAAGTATTTAGATTGTATGCTTAAAGAGAGCGGGGCATGGTGTGAGCCCGCAGCTAAGATTTAAAGAAAATCACCTAGGAGCCGAGGGCTGAAATAAAATTGATAGTAGGCTGCTTCGTAATTCTGCGTTAAAGAATAGGGTATAATATGTACTTGAATTAAGGTTATGAACCTGTGTTTTTTGTGCAATTGTACTTGAAAATTAAACCATAGGTGGTATAGCGAATGTAACTTCGTCCTAAGTAAGGCGGAGTTTTTTTATTGCGTACAGTACAATTTTGAAATGTTATTTTTTTATATCACCTGGTAATAATTAAAATAATGATATCCAGTTATAGTAAGTAATATATTTTCATATAACTAACCATGATAGAAAGGTGGATAAATCAATGTATAAGAAGGTAGATTCTTCTAAAACTTTTGTACAAATGGAACAAGATGTACTTAAGTTTTGGGATGAAAAACAAGTAGTAAAGAAAAGCTTTGATTCCAATGAAGATGGTGAATATTTCACATT
>JAUZPI010000164.1 GCA_030706015.1 Bacillota bacterium | reverse complement strand
TGGAAGCATTCTTCTAACAGCTTCTTCAAATACAAATTCAGGCTTCTTAGCTAAAGCTTCTTTGTAAGGAACTTCCTTTAATCCACCTGGATATAAAGAGTGATGTCTTAACATCTTTTGTTCCAATTTCTTTCCTGTTAATACTACTTTATCAGCATTTATTACAATTACAAAATCTCCTGTATCAACATTTGGAGTAAAAGTTGGTTTATTCTTTCCTCTTAATATTGAAGCAATTTGGCTCGCAGCTCTTCCTAAAGTCTGTCCATCAACGTCTACAACATACCATTTTCTTTCAACTTCGTTTGGTTTCGCAATGTATGATTTCATTATTTTTCCTCCCTGAAATATCTTATATTACGTTCTATTTATAAGACCCGGGGCTAGTGGATCTTTTTAACTTTTTAATACAAACACATTTATTATAATACATTGTACCTGGCGTGTCAATAGAAAAACACAAGTTACCAGACAATCTAATAATAAACTTTCTCAAGACATAAGCCCTTTGCCGGTACACATTTACCAGCTCTGTCTCTATCTTTTGAATCTATAATATCAACTATATCTATAGGTTTAATTTTTCCGCTTCCGACTTCAAGTAGAGTTCCAACTATTATTCTAACCATATTGTATAAAAATCCATCACCTGACACATAAAACATAATATTATCCTCATGTTTTACTATCTCTAATTCATAAATGGTTCGTACAGTTGTCTTAACAGAACTGCCTGAACTTTTGAAAGCCGAAAAGTCATGTGTTCCAATAAAAGCTTTAGCGCCTTCCCTCATTGCTTCACAATTTAATAGTCCCTTATGCTGGCATGTATAAGCCCTACAAATAGCAGCTGCAATAGGTCTATTTAGTACGCTATAACTATATTTCTTTCCTTTAGCACTATATCTAGCATGAAAGGATTCTTCCACTTCTGAAGAATCAATAATTACTATATCCTCTGGTAATTTAGCATTAATTGCATTCTTAAACCTTTCTGAAGGAATCTTACTGTTAGTAACAAAATTTGCCACAAAACCTTTAGCATGAACACCCGCATCAGTTCTACTAGAACCAATTAATTTAACTTGTTCATTTGTAATTTGCTTTATTGCCTCCTCAATTACCTGTTGAATTGACATACCATTATTCTGTCTCTGCCAACCACAATATTGCGTTCCATCATATTCAATAATAAGTCTTATATTTTTCATGCTTCAACACCTTAAACTTAATGTATATAGTGGGCGTTACCTCCACATTCTACTCCAGATAGAGATACACATAAGAATACATATTATAAGTATTGCTACATAATCTCTGTACCCTAGAACAAATTGCTTCATTCTAGTCCTTCCTTCTCCACCTCTATAGCATCTAGCCTCCATAGCCATAGCTAACTCGTCAGCTCTTCTAAATGAGCTGATAAATAGAGGTACTAGCACTGGTATCATATTTTTAGCTCTTGTAATAATACTACCGGACTCAAATTCGGCTCCTCTAGCCATTTGAGCCTTCATTATTTTGTCAGTTTCATCTATTAGGGTTGGTATAAATCTTAGGGCTATAGTCATCATCATAGCAAGCTCATGGGCTGGTACCTTTATCTTTTTTAAAGGATTCAATAATTTTTCTATGCCATCAGTTAGCTCAATTGGAGAGGTTGTTAGCGTTAGTAGTGATGTACCAATTATTAAAAACACTAATCTTAGAACCATAAATGCTGCCAATACTAGACCTTCTTGATATATCTTTATGATTTTCCATTGAAAAACGAGAGTGCTTCCTCCAGTCATTAGTATATTTAAAATTGCTGTGAATATAACTAAAATAAAGACTGGCTTTAGTCCTTTATAGATATATCTTAAATGAATCTTAGAAACAGCGATTGAAACTATAGTAAATACTACGATAAATATATAGCCTTTAAAATTATTTACAAGAAATAAATCTATAACAAATAAAAATGATAGTATTATCTTTATTCTAGGATCTAGTTTATGTACAAAAGAGTCTCCAGGAACGTACTGCCCTATGGTAATATCTTTAATCATTTCTAGCACCCCTTAATACCCTAATAATTTCTTTCTTAGCCTGTTCCACAGTGAATACTTCATCTGAAATATCAAAGCCTTTATTTCTCAAATTTCTAACTAAATATGTAACCTGAGGAACAGCAAGACCTACACTTTCCAAGGTATCTATTTCCTTAAATATACTGGATGGCACACCATCTAATATACATTTTCCCTTTGACATAACTAATATTCTATCTGCCACCTTAGCCACATCTTCCATGCTATGGGATACTAATATAATAGTCATATTATATTCATCTCTTAAAGCGCTTATTTGACTTAGAATATCGTCTCTACCCTTTGGATCTAATCCAGCCGTTGGTTCGTCTAAAATCAGTATCTTAGGCTCCATTGCAACGACACCAGCAATAGCAACTCTTCTTTTCTGTCCACCACTTAATTCAAAAGGTGACTTGTCTTTATATGTATCATAGTCTAACCCTACAATTTTCATAACTCGTTTAACTCTTGAACTTATTTCATCTTCACTTAATCCAAGATTTTTAGGACCATACGCAATGTCTTTTTCAATAGTTTCTTCAAATAATTGATATTCTGGATATTGAAACACCAGCCCTACCTTTTTTCTTATAGAACTAAGTTTCACAGCTCTACCTGTAATATCAATGTCATCAATAATTATCCTTCCACTTGTAGGCTTAAGTAGTCCATTTATATGTTGTATCAATGTAGACTTACCAGATCCAGTATGACCTATTAATGCAACAAATTGCCCCTTATTAATTGTAACATTAACACTATCAAGGGCCTTCTTCTCGAAAGGAGTTCCAGGCATATATATATGAGTTAAGCTTTCTATTTTAATTGACATAATGCATTCACCATCTCATCTATAGTCAATATTTCTGAATTAATATCGATGCCTTCCTTCTGTAGTTCAAATGACAATTCAGTCATTTGGGGTACATCTAATCCTATGTTCTTCATAATCTCAACATTTTGAAAAACTTCTCTTGGATTACCTTGATTAATGATTTTCCCCCTATCCATAACTATTATTCTGTCCGCTTCTACAGCCTCTTCCATATAGTGGGTAATTAATACTATAGTTAATCCATGATTTTTATTTAAATCTAGGATTGCATTTATAACTTCTTTTCTCCCCGATGGATCTAACATTGCAGTGGATTCATCAAAGATTATACACTGTGGCTCTATTGCTAATATGCCAGCAATGGCGATTCTCTGCTTTTGGCCGCCAGATAGTAAATGTGGAGCATGTTTTCTATATTCAAACATATTTACTTTCTTAAGTGAATTATCAACACGTCGTCTGATTTCACTAGGTTCAATACCCAAATTCTCTGGTCCAAAAGCAACATCCTCTTCAACAATAGTTGCTACTAATTGATTATCTGGATTTTGAAACACCATACCAGCTGTTTTTCTTATATCCCAGACATTTTCTTCAACTAAGGTATCTAATCCAGATATATATACTTTGCCTTCAGTTGGAGTTAAAAGTGCATTCATATGCTTTGCTATAGTTGATTTACCGGAACCATTTCTTCCTAGTATAACAACAAATTCACCTTTTTTAACTTCGATATTAACTCCATCAACTGCAATACTACTGTGAGTATTTTCTTCACCATTATCATATTTATAAACCACATCTTTACACTCTATCATCTTATCATCCATAGGGCACCTCTTAATAAAAAAATTCAGAGTATAACAAAAGAGGGACTAAGCTAGTTAATACTTAATCCCTTTTATTTTATATTATACTAACTCTAGTATAACTGTTTCAGCTCCGTCGCCTCTTCTTGGTCCAACTTTGTATATTCTTGTGTATCCACCGTTTCTTTCAGCGTATTTTGGAGCAACATTTTCAAATAAGTTTTGTACAACTGCTTCTTCTGTTACAAATGAAAGCACTTGTCTTCTTGCATGCAAGTCTCCTCTTTTTGCAAGAGTTATCATTTTTTCTGCCAAGCTTCTAGTTTCTTTTGCTCTAGTTTCAGTAGTTTCGATTTTACCATGCTTTAAGAAACTAGTAACAAGGTTTCTTAACATTGCTCTTCTCTGATCAGTTGGACGTCCCAACTTGCGGTATCCTGATGCCATGTCCTTACCTCCTTACTCTTCGCTTTGCTTCAAACCTAAGCCTAATTGATGAAGCTTTTGTTCAACCTCTTCTAAGGATTTTTTACCTAAATTTCTTACTTTCATCATATCATCCATAGATCTTTCTGTCAGTTCTTGAACAGTATTTATTCCTGCTCTCTTTAGACAGTTATAACTTCTAACTGACAAATCAAGTTCTTCTATAGTCATTTCAAGTACTTTTTCCTTCTTATCTTCTTCTTTTTCTACCATGATTTCTACATCATCTGCATGATCTGTTAAAGTCATGAATAATTTAAAGTGTTCAATAAGAATTTTCGCTGATAAACTAATAGCGTCCTCTGGTCTAATTGTTCCATTAGTCCAAACTTCTAAAGTTAATTTGTCATAGTCAGTTATCTGACCTACTCTTGTATTTTCAACAATGAAGTTTACTCTCTTTATAGGAGTATATATAGAATCAACCGCTATAGTCCCTATAGGTAAGTCCTCTCTCTTATTTCTAGTTTGAGAAACATAACCTCTTCCTCTATTAACTTGGATTTCCATATATAATCTACTATCTTCGTCTAAAGTAGCAATATGTAGATCTTTATTAACTACCTCTACGTCCCCATCAGTCTTTATATCTGCACCAGTAATCTCTCCAGGTCCTTGTGCATCTATATAAATTGTTTTAGGACCATCACCATTCATTTTCAGTGCTAACATTTTTATATTAAGGATTAATTCAGTAACATCCTCTTTAACACCTTTTACAGTAGAAAATTCATGAAGAACACCATCAATTTTTATTGCATTAGCTGCAACTCCAGGTAATGATGATAATAATATTCTTCTAAGAGAATTTCCTAATGTAATCCCGTAGCCTCTTTCTAATGGTTCAACCACGAACTTACCGTATGAACCATCCTCTGTTGACTCAACACATTCTATTTTGGGCTTTTCTATTTCTAACATTTATAACCCTCCTTTTTAATAAAGTGGCAACCTATTTGAGGGCAACTGATTCATTCAAATTACTTACTATATAATTCGACGATTAATGTCTCATTAACTGGAACAT
>JAUZPI010000163.1 GCA_030706015.1 Bacillota bacterium | reverse complement strand
CAAGCTTTAGATCGTATTACAAAGGACAAATCTGTTCTTGTGATAGCTCATCGCTTATCTACAATTAAAAATGTTAATGAAATAATGGTAATGGACAAGGGCCGAATAATTGAAAAAGGTAGCCATGAAAAGCTGATGAATGAAGATAGCATTTATAAGCAGCTTTTTTTAAAGCAGTTTAATACAAATGCTGATGAGCAAAGTGCTTAAAAAGGGGGTAACTATCATTAATAAATCAAGTAGAAAAGAATTTATTAGCATGTTTAAGTATATGAAACCAAGATTAGCTACTTATTTCATAGGACTCATAGGACATAGTGCAGTGGAAGCAAGTATAGTTATCGTTTTACCTATAGTAATGAAGATTCTCATTAATGCAGCAATAAAAGGGGATAAGGCGTTAATAAAAAAGGGTCTTATTATGATTGGCTCTGAAGTACTTTTAGTCAGTGTTTTATTTGTGATATTTGGTTTTATGTTTTATGGTACTGTGCAAAAAAATATTTCCAATATAAGACTTAAAATGTTCGATAAAATCCCCAAATTGCCTATAGCATATTTTGAAAAAACTCACAGTGGAGACATAATATCTAGAATGGCAAGTGATTTATTTCAAATGGAATCTGCCTATGGAGATACATTAAGAGGTATAGTGTATGCACTTATTTCAGGTATTGGCTCCGCAGTAACTATGTTTGTATTGGATTGGAGAATAGGTTTAGTTCTTATATTAATTGGGGTACTATCATATGTTATAAATGCCAGGTTTGCCAAGGAAATAAATATCTTAAGTAAAAAGATTCAAGAAAGCATGGGACACTTAACAGAATCAATGGTAGATATCTTAGGTGGCTTTAGCATTATTAAGATATCTTCTATGGAAAATATAGTTTCTAAGCATATTGATGAAAAAAATGATGCAGTTTATTCAAATTCTATGAAACGAGTTAAAAAAAGTTCATTGTTAGATAGCTGTAATGTACTAATTAGCTGGATAAATTTTGCTGGAATATTTGCAGTAGGAGCTTTCCTAGTGTCCATAGGGCAAGTTGAATTTGGTACTCTGGTTGCTTTAATAAATCTATTAGGAAATGTAAGTTCCATGATTAAGCAATTAGGTAGTTTATTCGGTAAGCTTCAAAATTCTCTTGCAGGGGCTTCAAGGGTAATGGAATTTTTAAATGAACCCATAGAAGCTGAAAGAAACAATGTGCTTCCGGCAGGTAAACAAGAAGAAGAGATGATAAATATAGAAAATGGTGAATTTTCTTATGGCAATAATGTAAAAGTATTAAACAATATCAATATGCTGGTGAGGAAGGGGCAATTTGCTGCTTTAGTTGGTTCAAGCGGCGGCGGAAAAAGTACCATTATAAAGCTTATATTAGGTTTCTATAATATGAATAAAGGTAACATATCTATTGATGGACGCGCCATGGGTAGTTATAAGCTAAAGGATTTAAGAAACATGATAGCTTATATTCCTCAAGATCCATATATGTTTGATGGTACTGTTGAAGAAAATATAAGATACGGTGGTGAGAATGCTTCCATGGAAGAGATTATTGCTGCCTCAAAGGCTGCTAATTGTGATGAATTTATTAAAGAGATGCCAGAGGGGTACAATACAGTGGTTGGAGAGCGCGGCGCAAGATTATCTGGAGGACAAAAGCAGAGAATCGCTATTGCTAGAGCTATATTAACAGCTAGACCTATAATAATTTTGGATGAAGCCACTTCAGCATTAGATTCACAAAGTGAACGAAAAGTACAGGCTGCTTTGAATAAATTAATGCAGCAGCGCACAATACTTGCCATAGCTCATAGAATGTCTACCGTTCAAAATGCAGATGTTATATATGTTATAGATAAAGGAACTATAGTTGAACAAGGAAAGCATAATGAATTAATTAAACAAAACGGAATCTATAGAGGTCTTTATGAATTACAATTTAAGGAAAGCTAATGAAATATTTAGAATGTGAGCACAATAAAAATTGCTTGCACTTATAAGGGATGGTGTTTATGGACAATATTAATGTGGTAAATAGATATGTATTACAGCAAGTGAAAGATGGGAAAATGGAAAAGGATATGGCTCTTTTAATTTTAAAGGAGCTTGTAAATGCTACTAAAAAAGAAAATAACGATATAGCTATTATTGGAATGTCCTGCCGTTATTCAAAGGCAGATAATAAGGAAGAGTATTTCAATAATCTGTCCAATGGATTTTGTAGTATTGGTGATTTTCCTGAAAGTAGAAGAAAGAATATAGAACCATTTAGACAGAATTCTGGTAAAGATCAGGAACCACTTTATTTAAAAGCAGGTTTTTTGGAGGAGACAGATAAATTTGATGCAGCATTTTTTAGAATTTCACCCAAGGAAGCAAGTTTAATGGATCCTAAGCAAAGATTATTTTTAGAGACAGTATACGAGGCTATGGAGGATGCTGGTTATGGAGGAGATAAATTATCTGGATCAGAAGCAGGAATCTATGTAGGAAATGAACATAGCAGCGAGTTTAGAGCGTCATATTCTGCATTAATAAATGATCATTCAGACATGCTTGCCACCACTGGAACCTCTTCAGGTATTTTAGCAAGTCGAGCAGCCTATATTTTTGACTTAAGAGGTCCTAATATGGTTATAGACACTGCATGTTCTTCTTCCTTAGTTTCAGTACATTTGGCATGTGAGGCATTAAACAATAAGAATTGCACTATGGCAATAGCTGGTGGAGCAAATCTATTTATGTGTCCAACGGATATTGGAATGATGAATGACATATCCTCAAATACTCCTAAAGTAAGGGTCTTTGATAAAAATGCAAAAGGAACAGTTTGGGGAGAAGGCGTATCAGCTATAGTCTTAAAGCCTCTAAATAAAGCTATTGAGGATAGAGATAATATTTATGCAGTTATAAAGGGTAGTGCAATAAATAATAATGGAGCATCTAATGGAATAGCCGCTCCTAATGCCGATGCACAAGAAAAATTAATACTAAAGGCTTGGAAGAAGGCTGGTATTAATCCTGAAACCATATCCTATATTGAAACACAGGGAACAGGCACAGTACTAGGTGATCCTATAGAAATTAAAGGTATTACTAATGCATTTAGAAGATATACAGATAAAAAGCAGTTTTGTGGAGTAGGTACTGTAAAGCCTAATATAGGACATACTGTTGGTGCGTCAGGAATGGCTTCTTTAATAAAGGTAGTAATGGCTATGAAACATGGTGTAATACCACCAAGCATTAATTTTGAAGAACCTAGTAAATTTATAGATTTCAAAAATTCTCCTGTATATTTTAATGATAAATTAAATGTTTGGGAAAAGGGAGATGTGCCAAGAAGGGCGGGCGTAAGTTCTTTTGGTTTTAGTGGTACTAATAGTCATGTTGTTATAGAAGAAGCACCAGTAAGTAAGGAAAATACAATTGAAGTTGAAAAACCAATTATATTAGCTATTTCAGCGAAAAATAAAGATTCCTTAAAGGATTTAATAACTAAATATAAAGCTTTTGTTGATAAAAATGAGAATTGTAATTTAGATGATTTCTGCTACACAGCTAATACAGGCAGACGTCATTGTGAGCATAGAGTATTTGTAGTGGGTAAGGATAAGGATGACTTTAAGAAAAAGCTTAAAACATTGACTTATAACGGGGACAGTTATGAACGATTTTCTGAAATACAGAAAGGAGAATTAAAGAGATTAGCAAGTCAAAAGATTGATGAATTCATCGAAGGTGGAAAACTAGATTTAATGCTCCTTACTGAGTTAGGTCAGTATTATGGTAAAGGAATTGATTTAGATTGGAACAAATTATATGAAGGGGACAGCAGAAAAAGAATTAGTATACCTACTTATCCGTTTTTAAAGGAAAGGCATTGGTTAAACTTACCGCATGACAGCGGAGTGTTAAAAAAATCAAACTTACAAGGTACTGGAAATAAAGCAGTAGATGAAATTAGAAAAATTGAATTACAGGGCAGAGCAAATGGTGAATATTCTGAAACAGAAATGACTATGGGGCAAATTTGGGGAAGTGTTTTAGGATTCCACAGTATTGATGTTAATTCTGATTTTTATGAAATTGGCGGAGACTCTATTATAGCACTTAATATAGCTAATACAGTTAGCAAGTCTATGAATATAAAAATTGAAACAACGGATCTATTTAAATATCCAAGTATAGAAAAAATATCATTTTATATCGATACGGAGTATTTAAATACTGATACTAAAACTACAGCTGACTCATCAATATTAAAATTAGAAGATAGTGAGTATTATGATACCTCTTCTTCTCAAAAAAGAATGTTCGTAGTAAATAAGTTTAACAGAAAAGATACTGCTTATAATATTCCGTTATTTTTTATGATAGAAGGGGCTTTAGATAAGGATAAAATGGAGGATGCCTTTAGTAAAATTATAAGCAGACATGAAACCTTACGAACCTCATTTCACGTTATTGAAGGCAAGATTGTACAAAGAATAGAAAAAAATATTGATTTTAGTATGGAAAAATTAAAAGGTTGTGAAGAAGAATTAAATAACTTAATACAAAACTTTACAAAACCTTTTAATTTAAGTAAGACTCCTTTAATTCGTGCATCGCTGGTAGAAATAAATAGTAACAAGCATTTACTAATGATAAATTTACATCATATTATAGCTGACGGATTTTCCATGCCTATTCTAGTAAATGAGTTTATCGGTTTTTATGAGGGAAGAAATTTCACAGATTTAAAGATTCAATTTAGAGATTTTGCAAAATGGCAAAATGAACGTTTAGAAGCGAAACATATAAAAGTGCAAGAAGAGTATTGGTTAGATATATTTAAAGATAAAGTATCTCCTCTTAAATTACCATTAGACTTTCCAAGACCTGATAAAACAAGTACTCAGGGAGATACATTAATATTTTATCTAGAACATAAACTTACTGATGAAATAAATCGTTATGTTTCACAAACAAATGCAACGTTGTTTATGGTGTTATTAGCAGCCTTTAATATACTTCTTTCTAAGCATTCTAAGCAGGAGGATATAATTATTGGGTCACCTATTTCTGGAAGAATTGATAAAGATGTTCAAGATATCATTGGAATGTTTGTAAATTCGTTAGCGTTAAGGAATTATCCTGAGGCTAAAAAATCATTTAAAACTTTTCTTTCAGAGGTAAAAGAAAGCTCCATTAAGGCCTACGAAAATCAAGAGTACCCATATGAAAAACTTATAGACAAGCTTGAGATTAATGGAAAATTGGAGAAAAATGTTCCATTGTTTAATACTATGTTTACACTTCAAATAACGGATAATACTCTTAT
>JAUZPI010000162.1 GCA_030706015.1 Bacillota bacterium | reverse complement strand
CGGCTCATAACCGGTTGGTCCGGGGTTCGAGTCCCTGAAGGTCCACCATATGGGGGTATAGCTCAGCTGGGAGAGCACCTGCCTTGCACGCAGGGGGTCAAGAGTTCGAATCTCTTTATCTCCACCATTAAAAGTAACTACATTTGTAGTTACTTTTTTTTATGTGTAAATAAATACATGTCTATGGTAGAATATACATGGCAGTGTTATATGATTAATGAAACATTTATAGGAGAGATAAGGATGCCAATTAATAGAGTGAAGCAGTTTTATTTGGGTATTACAAGTAAATTGAATAGTAATGATCATCAGTATTTAAAAATACATTTAACTGATGATGAGATATCCATTTTTAATAGACTGACAACATATGAAAAGAAACACAGCATTAATGTTGCTAGAGATGTAGAAAAGGTATGTGCCAGCAAAGGGATCAATAATGAATTGTTAATTAAGGCAGCCTTGCTTCACGATATAGGAAAGGTATATAAGCCTGTAGGCATAATTAATAAGTCAGCAATGGTTGTACTAGATAATATTTCAGGGGGAAGACTTAGAAGGTTTTCTAACATCAAGTCCATTGATGTATATTACAACCATGGAGAAAAGGGTTATAATCTTTTAAAAAATCATGGCTATAATGATAGATTATTATATCTTATAAGGAATCATCATAATAATAAAATAGATAATGATATAGAATTAAACATACTAAGGGAATGTGACGATAATAATTAGAAGCAGTGAAGGTATTAAATTATCTTGGTAATGATTATTATTACAAATAACTATTTATATGGTGGTGACATATATGGATTCAAATGAAAGAAGGAAATACATTACACAATGTTTAGTAAATAGTAGTGAACCTTTAAAAGGATATACGTTAGCTGAAAAGTTAGGAGTAACTAGGCAGGTAATAGTAAAGGATATAGCTATTATGAGAGCAGCAGGACAAAATATTATAGCTACACCAAAGGGATATGTACTTTTTAAAAAGGAAGAAATGAATATTAAAAGAATTATAGCTGTATCCCATAAGGCTGATGATATACAGGAGGAGCTTAGTACTATAGTAAAGTATGGTGGTATCATTGAAGATGTAATTATCGAGCATCCTTTGTATGGAGAAATAAAAGGAATGCTTATGATAAAAAGCTTATTTGATGTAGAAAACTTTATGACAAAACAAAAGGAGTATGGAGCAGAGCCGTTATCTAAACTTACCGGCGGTGTTCATTTACATACTGTAATTGCGTCAAATGAGCAGGATTATGAAAATATACTAAAGGCATTAAGAGATAAAGGATTCTTAATTTCTGAATAAAGGAGAATTGAAAAGTGAAAAAGTGGAATGATGGTGAAAAAGAGAGGGTAGCACTTCTAAGGTGCGATCAGTATGATGTTGAACTACTTGAGAAAAAATTAAGAGAAGGTTTTGAACTTCTAGGGGGAGAGGAATTTTTAAGAAAGCTTATTCCAACTGGAAGTAAAGTGCTTTTAAAACCTAATATGCTTAGTGTTGAAGTTCCAGGCTCTCCTGTAATAACTCATTATGCTGTATTTGAAGCTGCTATTAGAATAATAAGAGATTATTCTAGTGATATATCTTTTGGTGATTCACCTGGTTTTGGTGATAATAGAAAGGCTGCTGAGAAATCAGGGTTAATGGAAGTTGCAAATAAATACGGCGTTAAATTCGCAGATTTTAATGACAGTATTCATGTCAAGTTGGATGATTCTATACTATGTAAGTCTTGGAACGTAGCAAGAGCGCCTTATGAGGCTGATGTGGTTATAACTCTGCCTAAGTTAAAAACTCACGTTATGGCTTACTTCACAGGAGCAGTGAAGAATCAATTTGGCTGTATTCCAGGAACACAAAAAGCAGCTTGGCATACCAGAATGCCTAATGCAAATAATTTTTGCAAGATGCTTTTAGATTTAAATAACTTGGTTGGAACAAATTTTGCGATACTTGACGGTATAATTGCTATGGAAGGTAATGGACCTAAAAGTGGGACACCTAAAAAGATGAATACAATAATAATGGGAAGCAGTATTACTGCAGTAGATTCAACAGCTGTAAGGCTTATAGGTTATGATAATCCATTAGAAACACCTGTACTTAAAGAAGCTTTTGATCATAAATGGGGTGCTGTGTTACCAGAGCACATTGAAATCTTAGGTGAAAAGTTTGAATATATGAAGCCACAAGAATTTGAGCTTTGTAGGGATGCTGGTAATTTCTATTTCATAAGCCCTCAAGTTACAAAGTTTATGAGAAATATGATTGCTCCTAATCCTAGTGTTAAGGCTGATAAGTGTATTGGCTGCTGCAGATGCCAAGAGGTTTGTCCTGAAAAACCTAATGTAATAAGTATGAAAGATAACAAGGGGAGAAAGAACCCTGTATGGGATATGAGTAAGTGTATAAGATGTTTCTGTTGCCAGGAATTATGCCCAGTAGGAGCGATAGAGGCTAAGTATACTACCTTTGGTAAGATAATTAATAAAATGAGTAAATCGAGGTGATTTTGTTGAAGAAAAAGGGTGTAGCATTTGGATTTATTTTTGTAATACTGTGTTTGTTGGTTTTTCTTGATAGAATAGTAAACTTTATAGTTAATGTAGAGTGGTATAAAGAAGTAGGATATTTATCTGTATACTTTACAAAACTTACTGCAACTATAAAATTATTTGTACCTATATTTCTTGTGGTTTATATAGCAATATGGCTATATTATAAGAGTGTTAGAAAAAGTATTGTAAAATGGCGAAAAGTAATAGAGGTAAATGGCAGAAGAGATAAATTAGAGAGAAAGATATTTATTATAGCAAATTTGTGTATATCATTTCTTATTTCTTATGGAATTGCATCTTCTTATTGGTATATGATATTACAGTTTGCTAATTCAACTAGCTTTAATTTAAAAGACCCTATTTTCAATATGGACGTGTCCTTTTATGTGTTTAAGCTGCCATTGATGGAATCTATATATGGTTTAGTACTGAGCTTACTAGTATTCTTGATTATTTTGACACTGGTTATTTTCTTTATACTAAGTGCAAATGATAGATTTGGTAAGGGTGGAATAACAAGTCCACTAGAGACAGCGGCTAGTATGAAAAGTGGAATTACTAAATTTGCTGGCAGACAATTAGCGGTAGTATCATCGTTAATTATGCTGACATTATCTTTTGGTTATTTAATAAAGGCTTGGGATCTTGTATACAGCCCTAGAGGGGTTGTTTTTGGTGCAAGCTATACAGATGTTCATGTAACACTTCTATTTTACAGAATACTTACTGTAGTTTGTTTAATAGCATCTATAGTGGTATTTATAAGTGTTTTATCTTCAAAGGTTAAACCAATAGTTGCGTCAGTTATACTTATTTTTGTAATAGTAATAAGTGAAGGATTGGTTTCAGGAATTGTTCAAAATCTTGTAGTTAAATCCAATGAAAAGACCTTTGAAGCTCCTTATATAAAAGATAATATAGACTATACAAGGAAAGCCTTTAATGTTGATAATATAGATGTTAAGCAGTTCCCAGCTGAAGATAAATTAACTGCTCAGGATATTGCAAGTAATAGAGCAACTATTGATAATATTAAAATTAATTCTTTTAAACCTGCATTAGAATTCTATAATCAGGTACAAGTTATAAGATACTATTATAATTTTAATGATATAGATGTAGACAGATACAATATAAATGGTAAGTTTAATCAAGTGTTTATTGCTCCAAGAGAAATAGATCAAAGCACTCTTCAAGGAAATGCAGATACTTGGCAAAATAGACATCTTGCCTATACTCATGGGTATGGAGTAGTTATGAGTAAGGTTAATTCTGTTACTAGCGAAGGTCAGCCTGATTTTGTTATAAAGGATATACCACCTGAAAATAGTACAAACATTCCACTTAGTGACCCGAGAATATACTTTGGTGAGAAAACTAATGATTATGTTATTGTTGATACAGATGCTGGTGAATTTGATTATCCTCAGGGTGGACAAAATAAATACAATAAATACAATGGAACAGCAGGAATAAGTGCGTCCTTAGGAAATAGGATTCTATTTGCAATTAATCAGCAAGATCCTAAGATATTATTATCTGGAGCTATTAATTCTCAAAGTAAGATATTAATAAACAGAAATATAGTTGATAGAGTACAAAAGATAGCACCATTTTTAACCTATGACAAGGATCCATATATAGTTACAAGCAATGGAAAACTATATTGGATAATTGATGCATACACAACCTCTGCTCAATATCCATTTTCCCAACCAGAGGAAAATGTAAACTATATAAGAAATTCTGTTAAGGTAATAATAGATGCAGTAAATGGTACTACTGATTTTTATATAGTAGATAAAAATGACCCTATTGCAGCAAGCTACTCGAAAATATTCCCAGGACTATTTAAGGACGTAAATAGTGTACCTCAGGATTTGAGACAGCATTTTAGGTATCCAGAGGATTTATTTAATATGCAGTGTAATGTCCTTGGTAAATATCACGTTACTGATCCAGGGGTGTTCTACAATGGAGAAGACTTGTGGCAAGTATCTGGTAATCAAAAACAAGTAAATGGAGATAAAGATACAAATGATTCTTCATATATGGTTATGAAGCTTCCTGAGGAAAGTAAGGAAGAAATGATATTGCTTGAATATTTTAATATGAGAGATAAGGACAATATGGTAGCTTTATTTGGAGCAAGAATGGATGGAGAGAATTACGGCAAAATGGTTTTATACAAATTGCCAACTCAAAAAACAGTATATAGTCCATACCTCTTTAAGCAGAAGCTAAATCAAGATCCCGTAATTTCCAAGGAAATATCTCTATGGAATACTCAGGGTTCTCAGGTTCAGTTCGGGGATACATCTATAATTCCTATAAATAAGTCATTACTTTATATAGAGCCTTTGTATTTAAGAGCTCAAGGGAAGAATAGTATACCTGAGGTAAAGAGAGTAATAGTTTCCTTTGGAGAGAAGATGGTAATTGATGATAATATAGAGGATGCTTTAGCACAAATATTCAGCTATACTCCAAATCAAATAAATAATCAGGTACAGACTCCAGTAGTTCAAACACCAGCAGATAGGAATGTTAATGATAAAATTAAACAAGCTAAAGACTTGTATGATAAAGCAATAGAGGCACAGAAAGCTGGAGACTGGGGTAAATATGGAGATTATATTCAACAGTTAGGAAAGATTTTAGAAGAAGTTA
Organism: Bacillota bacterium; assembly: GCA_030706015.1. GTDB lineage: Bacteria > Bacillota > Clostridia > Clostridiales > Clostridiaceae > JAUZPI01. The sequence continues at coordinate 164 of JAUZPI010000162.1, read as the reverse complement.
ATAAATAAAGTTATGAGGGGCTGTCGCACTAAAAATTAGTGCGGCAGCTTTTTTGCCTAAAAAAATAAATCTCCCACTCGGAAGAGTGAAAGATTTATAGTAAAATTAATATATGGCAAAATACATTAATTTACACAAAAATTATACTTCAATTCGTGGAAATT
>JAUZPI010000161.1 GCA_030706015.1 Bacillota bacterium | reverse complement strand
GGGAGGCCCTGTGGAAGAGTAGGTAGTTGCCAGGTCTACATAAGGTTCACTAGCTCAGTCGGTAGAGCACATGACTTTTAATCATGTTGTCCGGGGTTCGATTCCCCGGTGAGCCACCAAGAACGTCTTATTTTATATAAGACGTTCTTTGATTTTTTGACTAATATATTTAAAAGGTGTATTTAATTTATGATAGAAAGAAAATATAATAGTATTAGGTACATATAAATTTATTAAAATGAAAAAACATACTTTATAATAGTAATCACAAAATAAATTGTACCAATATGATTATTATAGGAGAAAGATATATGTTAAGAAAAGTCATGTTTGTAACTGTTTCATTATGTGTATTGATATTAGTATGTGGGGGATATTATATATATAATAAAGGGGAAGTAATACAAGCAAGGTCCAATGAAGTGGGCAAAAGTGCAACGCAAATAAAGTCTGAGTATAGTAAACTAAAAGAAAAAGCCAAAGAACAAGAACCTAAAGATCTAAAAACAAACGAAAATTTAAGCACTGAAACGGTACAAGCTACCAGCAATAAAAAGGTCATCGTTATAGATCCAGGACATGCCAATAGATCTAATCTAGAAAAGGAGGCGATAGCTCCAGGATCTTCTGACTTGAAAATAAAAGATGGAGGAGGAGCTGAGGGAATAGTTACTAAGACTCCTGAGTATAAAGTAAATATGCAGGTTGCAGTAAGATTAAAGTCAATATTAGAGTCAAGAGGATATTCTATAGTGATGACTAAAACCGAAGATTCTCAAAGCCTTGGAAATATTGAAAGAGCAGAAGTGGGGAATAAAGCTAATGCAAATCTTGTTGTTAGAATCCATGCAGATTCCTCAGATGATTCTAATATAAGAGGAGCATCTATGTTGATACCAGCCCCTATTAATAGTAATACAGAAGCAATATACAATGAAAGTAAAGAGGATGGTAAAATTGTTTTGGATACTTTTGTAGAGGAAATGGGAGTTGCAAATAGAGGGTTAGTTGAGCATAGTGACATGACGGGATTTAATTGGTCAAGGGTTCCTGTAATTTTAATTGAGATGGGCTTCTTATCTAATCCAGATGAGGATAAGCTTTTAAGTAGTTCAACTTATGAAGCTAAGCTATCAAGCAGCTTAGCCGATGGTATAAGTAAAGCTATGGATAGGTAATATAGATAAAATAACAATGATATAGGTTAAAGAATAAAGACTGTATAAAGGGGGACCTTAATACAGTCTTTATATTTATATATTTATTTTTCTAGTGATTAACTGTAGTATGAACATTTTCGCTAGGTATTGTTATTTTTTGACCTACGTATATGCTGTAGGAGTTATTACCAATTTTCTTTAAGTTATTTTTATTTACTATATATGTAACAACGCCTACTTTTCCATCCTTATCTGTTAGGGAATAATTAGGCATGTTTTCTTTGGCAATTTTCCATACTGTATCATTAGCCTTAACAGTATAACTAATGTAGCTTATATCGTCTTGGGTTTCATCATCAGCTGGGTTAGCTTGCTTTTGTCCTTGAGCTTTATCAGCGCTGCTATTGGAGTTATTATCCTTTGAGTCTGATTTTTTGCTAGTATCATTATTGGGCTCAGCTGTTTTAATGTTAGTTTTACTTGCTATATTGCTTGAAGACGTTGGTTTTGTGTCAGTTGAAACCTTCTTAGAATGTTTATCATAGTATACAATTCCACTTCCGATAAGAACAATCACTGCTAAAGAAAGAATTACAAGTAACTTCTTATTACTCATTACAATGTCACTCCTTAAATAAAATTTTGTATTTAAATTATTGACACATATAACGAGTTTATACATATACTCTTAAATTTATTTGATATGCATAGAATATACTTAAGAAAAACAGGTGCTTTAAATAAAAGAAAAGTGCTAATTTATAATTTTATAAGGACATCTTTTAGCTTCTGCCAATCATCTTCATACATTTTAAGAAAATCTCCACTTTGGTTATAAGTAAGGGCAGATGGGTGATACATTGGAAAGATACTCCTATTTATATACTTATTAAATATTAGTTGGCCATGACATTCGCCAATGCTTTTATAATCAGTAAATCGCCTAAGGGGGATATTGCCTAGTGTGACTATTACTTTAGGATTAACTAGGTTAACTTCTTCGTCAAGTATTTTCTTGAAGAGATTTACTTCTGAGGTTTTTGGTGGACGGTTACTTACTGTTGTTCTACCAGTTTTACCTATAGTAAGTTTTATTGGCCTAAAGAAACAGGTGTTAGTTATTCTTATGGCATCTCTAGATAATCCTATAGTATTCAGATATTTTTCGAATGTTTTTCCTGCCATTCCCACAAACGGCTTCTTTAGTTCTACTTCGGTTTTACCTGGAGCTTCACCAACAAAAAGTATATCTGCTGGTATCGGCCCATTACCTATAATCCACCCTCCAATCGGCGCATCTTTATAGTTGTCACATATATGCCTTATTTGTTCTTCTAAATTTATTGTTGAAATCATAAGTACTCTCCTATCATTTGTAGTTACGTATTAATAAATTTTTAAATAATAAAGTTTGAAGGCTTATGTATATATTTTGTCAAAAAATAAAAATAATAATCTGGATAATAATTAATTAGGCAAGTAATTTCAATGGGGGCAATAAGGATTTATATAAACAGGGGGAGGGTAATTATATTCAACTATAAGTTATATCTAGTAAAATCTATATAATGGTTTAAATAATATTGACGATAATATATAGTAATAAGCAAATAAGTTGCAATTAAGGTTTAAGGGGTGGTTAATATGAAGAAAACATTAATGGCATTAGTTTTATCAATAACAATTGCTACCTTTGTTGGATGTAATAATTCGTCAAATGTGAAGAATTCATCTAATCAAAGTACTGTTACTCAGTCAAATGAAACCAATAGTACTCAGGACAAAACACCTACTTCACAACAAAACACTAGCAGCGAGGACAAGGTAGTCATAACCAATATAGATGCCTGGAGTCATCCTACAAAGGACGTATTTAAATCATTTAATGTAGTAGTAAGTAAAGTAGAATTAACTAATAATAAGACTTATCCAATTTTTTATGTTACTCTTTCTAATAATGTAGATAGTAAGCATAAAGTTTTTTATGAAAATCTGTTTAAGTCTATTGCAGTAGCAAATGGATTCTGGGATTATAGGTTAGTTGATGAGAAGGAAAGTATAGATTTACAAATTCAATGCGATAAGAAAACTAAAACTGTGTCTAGTGTGACATATAACAATGATAAAAGTTACTTTTCTAATTTGGAGGTGGATAATACCGCTGTGGAAAATGATTTAATAAGTTATTTACAGAATACAGTTCCCGAAGTAAAAAGTTTTGTAGAAGCTTATTCTAAGAATACTAATGATGTTAAAGCGATTATATATGTAGATAGACAGCCTGACCCAAGCTCCAAGAACGTATACTTAAGAGATTATTATGGCATTTATGTAGGAGAGTCACATCCTGATCATAATGTAAATATATATAGGTTTGCTATTAATAAAGATACTAAAAATATAATGTTCTATGACGTGGTAAATGACAAATATATGACTTTAGATGAGTGGAGAGCAAGTAGAAACAAGAACTAAAAGTGTATCCGTACATTTTTAATTTATATAAAGATTATTATAATGTATAGTATATGAGAATAGGATGCTTGTTTCAAAAACAGTATTATTTCAGGCTTTCTAAAGGAAGTGAGATAATCGTATAAAGTATTCTATGAATAGAAATTAGGAGTGATACAAATGAAGATTCCATATATAATGACTCCGGGGCCAACACAAGTAAGAGAAAATGTAAGACTTGCAAGGGCTATGGAGACCACAAATCCAGATTTAGATTTACAATTCTATGAGTTCTACAAAAAACTTTGTGATAAGATTGCAACATTTTTAAATACCGAAAACCAGGTTAGAGTTTTATGTGGTGAAGGTATACTAGGACTAGAAGCTGCATGTGCATCTCTTACTGAAAGTGGAGATAGAGTACTAGTAATAGATAATGGTATATTTGGAGAGGGTTTTGCAGACTTTGTAAAGATGTATGGTGGAGAGACCGTTTTTTTCAAGGGAGATAGGCATAAACAAATAAATTTAAAAGAATTAGAAGACTTTCTTATAAAAGATAGTAAGTTTAAGTATGCTACTATAGTTCACTGTGATACTCCATCTGGAGTATTAAATGACATAAGTAAAATTTGTCCTTTGCTAAAGAGATATGGAATACTAACTGTAGTTGATAGTGTAGCAGCTATGGGGGGGCAAGAGGTCAAGGTTGATGATTGGGATATAGATATAGTATTAGGTGGGTCTCAAAAATGCATATCAGCACCGCCTGGTCTTACATTATTAAGTATAAGTGATGATGCATTTAATGCAATGAAGGAAAGAAAAACAACAATAGCCTCTTTTTATTGTAATCTTCTTATATGGAAAGATTACTACGAGAATAAGTGGTTTCCTTATACAATGCCTATAAGTGATTTAATGGGATTAGATGCAGCCATAGATAATATCTTGGAGGATAAATCAATTGTAGAGAGACATAAAAAAATTGCAAAAGCTACAAGAGAAGCGATTGAAGCAGCTGGTTTGGAATTATACATAGAAGAAGGGTATGCAGATACTGTTACAGTAATCCAAGTTCCCAACGGACTAGATGATAAAGCAATAAGAGAGTATATGTTAAATAATTATGATGTATTTATCGCTGGTTCTTTTGGGTATTTAGAAGGAAAGGTTCTGCGAATAGGCCATATGGGGGAAAATTGCAGAATAGAAAAGATAAGCTATACACTGTTTGCACTTCAAAAGGCATTAGAACATTATGGATTCAAGTGTAGAGTTGATATGTGTAAAGAATTTAATAATCGATATTAATTATAAACAGAGTTCTTAGCGTCAAGGACGCTTAGAAATCGTTATCCAGAGACGTACCAGCCGTAATACTCCCGCTTAAAGAAGCGGGAGTATTACGGCCGGTAGTCATCGGATAAATCAAGGCTGTTACTATATTGTAAGCAGTCTTGATTTTATATATTTAAAGCAAACGATAACAAATACCTATCCTGGTGTGTCAATATAAGAAAACCTTAGTATTTACGAGGAAGTTAAAGAAGTAAGTATATAATTATTAATAAATAGACAAAATAAATATATTAGTATAAGATAATATGATACAATAACACATGTCGTCGCAAGAAACGACAATATCAAAACTTCTTAGTCAAAATAACTTGAAAAAAAGTTATTGACAAGGTGAAAAAGTTTTGGTACAATATAAAAGCTGTCAGATGACAGCGCAATAATTGGTCTTTGAAAATTAAACAGATATCATGAAAAGTCAGCAATTCTTTATGAGAATAAATTAAGTGATAACTTAATTGAGTACAGATTAAACTTTTAAATTGAGAGTTTGATCCTGGCTCAGGACGAACGCTGGCGG
>JAUZPI010000160.1 GCA_030706015.1 Bacillota bacterium | reverse complement strand
ATTCATTAGCTGTTCTAAATAACTTGCTCTTTCCACCATAGTAGCCTTTTGCAAGCTTTAATATTTTTTTATGTTTTTTACGAGCGTTGACAGCTCTCTTTACTCTTGCCATTTAAAAAACCTCCTCGAATACCACAAATTATAGGTATGGTAATAATTTCTTCATTACTTTTTCTTGTGCTTCTGAAACATATCCTGTTTGTCTTAAGTTTCTCTTAGTCTTAGCAGATTTCTTTGTTAGTATATGGCGCTTGAAAGCTTTTGCTCTTTTAAGTTTTCCAGTACCTGTCTTTTTGAATCTCTTAGCTGCACCTCTATGTGTTTTCATTTTTGGCATAATAAATTTCCTCCTCTCAATTATGCTCTTTTAGGAGCTAAAATCATTATCATATTTCTTCCTTCAAGTTTTGCTGGTTTTTCGATAACATACTCTTCTTCTATCTTTGAAACAAATACATCTAGTATTTTGTTTCCCTTGTAGGCATAATCGGCTTCTCTACCTCTAAATCTTACTGTCACCTTTACCTTATCGCCAGCCTTTATGAACTTGCTAGCATTGTTAGCTTTTATTTCAATATCATGTTCTTCTATAGTTGCACTCAATCTGATTTCTTTAATATTGATTATTTTTTGATTCTTTTTGTTTTCTTTTTCCTTTTTAGCTTGTTCGTAAACGAATTTACCAATATTCATTATTCTACAAACTGGCGGATTGGCATTAGGTGAAATCAGCACTAAATCTAATTCTTTTTCTTCAGCCATTTTTAAAGCATCTTTAGTAGAGAGTATTCCCAATTGAGTGTTATCGTCACCTATAACTCTTACTTCTTTTTCTCTAATTTCTTCATTCATTATGAATTTTTTATCTTTACTAATAGTTTTTCACCTCCAAAGTCAAATGAAAAATAATATATTAATTATGTAAATAAAAAAGGACGGCATTTGCCGTCCTACAATTACAAACATACTCTTACATACGTTGATAACCAAACCTTACTAGCTGTGCCGTAAGGTGAGAAACGGCGTGTTTCTTCTTAACGAAGATTATTCTACTACACTTTTTTATTTTTGTCAACAATTATAAACTATTTATTTTTTGTTCAATTTCTGCACGCATTCTGAAAATGAAATCTTCTAGGTTAAGCGCTCCTATATCTCCATCTTTTCTGCTTCTAACAGCAATTTTACCTTCCTTCATTTCCTTATCTCCAAGGACAATCATATAAGGAATCTTTTGTAATTGAGCTTCTCTTATCTTATATCCTATCTTTTCATTTCTTAAGTCTGTTTCAACTCTTATACCAACTTCTCTTAATTTTTCCGCTACCTTTTCAACGTAATCTCTTTGACCATCTGTAATGTTCATGATTCTTACTTGTACAGGAGCAAGCCAAGTTGGGAAAGCACCAGCATAATGCTCTATAAGGATTCCTATAAATCTTTCTATACTTCCAAATACAACTCTATGAACCATAACAGGTCTATGCTTTTCGCCATCTGATCCAACATAAGTCAAGTCAAATCTTTCAGGCATTTGGAAGTCAAGCTGAATAGTTCCGCATTGCCATGTTCTTCCTATACAATCTTTTAGATGGAAGTCTATTTTAGGACCATAGAATGCCCCATCTCCTTCATTAACCTTATATTCAAGACCAGCTGAGTTTAGAGCGCTTATTAAGCCATTAGTAGCTGCATCCCAATCTTCATCACTTCCCATTGAGTCTTCTGGCCTAGTGGAAAGTTCAACAAAATATTCAAAACCGAATACCTTATAAAAGGAGTCTATTAATTTAATAACATTTAGAATTTCTTCAGTAATTTGTTCTTTTGTCATGAATATATGAGCATCGTCTTGAGTAAAGCATCTTACTCTCATTAAACCATGTAATGCTCCGGACATTTCATGTCTGTGAACTAGTCCTAATTCACCTAGTCTTAATGGAAAATCTCTATATGAGTGTAATGAATTTTTATAAACTAATATAGATCCTGGACAATTCATTGGTTTAATCGCAAAATCATTTTCATCAATCTTTGTAAAATACATATTTTCTTTGTAATGATCCCAGTGACCTGATTGATGCCATAATTCTTCATTTAATATAATCGGAGTTTTAATTTCATGATAAGCTGCTTTTGTATGAACTTCTCTCCAATAATTCTCCAACAGATTTCTAACAACCATGCCTTTTGGATGAAAGAACGGGAAACCTGGGCCTTCTTCATGTATACTAAATAAATCTAATTCTTTACCTAATTTTCTATGATCTCTCTTCTTAGCTTCTTCTAACATATGAATGTATTGATCTAAGTCAGCCTTCTTTGTAAATGCTGTTCCATATATTCTTTGAAGCATTTTATTCTTCTCATTACCTCTCCAATATGCACCTGCAATTGAAAGTAATTTTACAGCCTTAACTTTTTCTGTTGATGGAACGTGAGGTCCCCTACAAAGATCAGTAAATTCCCCTTGTTTATAGAAGGATATAATTGCATCCTCTGGCAAATCATTTATAAGTTCTACCTTGTAATTCTCTTCTTTCTCTTCCATAAATGATATTGCTTCATTTCTTGGAAGCTCGAACTTTTCAAGAGATAGATCTTCTTTTATTATTTTTTCCATTTCCTTCTCAATGTCATTAAGCATTTCAGGAGTAAATGAAAAATCCGCATCAAAATCGTAATAGAAACCATTCTCTATAGCTGGACCAATAGCAAGCTTAACATTAGGGTATAATCTTTTCACTGCTTGCGCAAGGATATGAGAACCTGTATGCCTTAATGTTTCTCTTCCTTCCTCATCATCAAATGTTAATACCTCTAATTTTGAATCCTCATTTATAGCAGTCATAAGCTCAACTACTTCACCATTAACCTTTGCTCCTACTGCTTTCTTTAGAAGTGAAGGGCTGATTGCTTTAGTAATATCCTGAACCTTAGTACCTTTTTCAAATTCCAGCACTTTCCCATCCTTCAATTCAATTTTAATCATTTTTATTCCTCCTGACGTGTAAAATTATATTTTTTCAAAAAAAATAAAACTCATCCCAAAATATGGGACGAGTATGATCGCGATTCCACCCAAATTGCAGTATTTAATTTTAAACTTCTAAAAATAAACACTACCATCTCGAACCTTTAACGCTGGTTAGCGTAGCAACTTACTATTTTCAGTCCTCAACTCCAAGGTGGTTTTCAATAACACTTACTCAGGAAATCTCACAGCCAAGGACTTCCCTCTCTTAGAATAGCACTTTATTTACTCTTCCTTATCACAGCTTTTATTTATTTTAATATGATTATATTCAATTGTGTCTGCAATGTCAATATTTATATTATAATTAGTTTTCTTAACTCTTAATATACTGACCTTTAATTTCTTTACAGGTATTGCATTCTTCACAAAATTCAACTCTGTCTAAAAATACACTTTTTATGGTATTAATCAATTCTTTGTTAACACAATTATCTACACAGTGAAATATAATATTACCTGGAGCCAATGTTATAAGCCCGCTTATAATCATATCATCCATACTCACTGAACCGGTGTATTTTGTATCACTTAATTCGCTTAGTATATCGTCCATGATATCATTTCCTAATTTATCTTTTATAATGTAGTTTCCATTTCTTTCAATATATATATTTACTTGTTCAACCTTAGACTGCTGTATCTCGACAAAATATTTTAGAAGCTTTATAAATTCCTCATATTCTTTCTCTACCATGAAATTCTCTACTACCTTATCTACTGAATTGCATAAATCTTCTTTGAACTCACCCATTCTAAAAGTTAAAAATCCTTTAATATTTATATCACTATTTTCTTCGATACAATCGACAATCTTCCTTGTAATTGAAATTTTTCTATTATTAAAATAAACCTCATTTTCATCTAAAATTGCACCATTGCATTTAAGTGCATGATAACATAAAGTACGTATTTTTTGAATTTCATCATATTTCAGAAAAAAGTAGTTTTCTGTGAGATAACTATTAATACTTTTATGAATAAACTCCTTAATAACAGCATCATATAAGACTTCAGCCATATATATATTAAAGGTATGATTTACCTTTTCAGTATAATCATCATCGCTACAAAAGATCTTAACGAAGTGAGTTTTATTTTCTATACTTTCTGATATACCAATAGCAACGTTCTTCCGTTCAAAATTATATTTTATATTTTCAATTCCATTCATTACATCTTCATTTTCGCCTTCGTATATGACACATAAAAGTAACATCCTTCTCACTCCCTTCCTAAAATTAGTATGTGTCTAATACCAATGTATATTCATCATATTAAAAGCAATTATCGACAAGGAATAATAAAACATTGAAGTGTTTTTTTGAATACTTTTTGCCTAAATAATTCAAAAAAATTTTTCTAAGTACAAATATTTATTTGAAATTGATATACTATTGATAAAATTGAAAAGTAATTAGTTGAATATATATAAATAAGGAAGTGAATTTACTTGAATAAAATTATCGTTGATTATAGAATTTTGTCAGAAGAAAAAAACACACTTTACCAAATTGGTTATGATTCTATAGAGTGCACTCCATGTTCAACTTTATACAATGCCGTTTGCGGCCACCCCGATATGCTTATGCACTTTGTTGATGCTACCAATGTAGTAGTCCATAAAAATATGCATTCCAACTTTATTGATACTTTGAAAAACTTGGGTTTCGATGTGCATTTTTCAAAAAATGAACTATGTGACAAATATCCTTTTGATATCTCTCTTAATGCAGTTAATTTATCAAACCACTTTATACATTTACTTAATTATACTGACGAAACACTCTTAAGTTTAATTCAAAATAAGAAATTAATTAATGTAAAACAAGGCTATACAAAATGCTCTACTGCTGTTGTTTCGGATAATGCAATAATAACTAGCGATAAAAGTATTGCTAAAGCACTAAAAAATGAAGATAGTATAGATGTTTTGCTTATACCTCCCGGAGATATAACGCTGCCAGGTCTTGATTATGGCTTTATCGGTGGGTGCTGCGGTTTGTTGGATAAGGAAACCATGGCTTTTTATGGAGACTTGAACTTTTATAAATATGGAGATGAGGTAATTAAGTTTCTTTTTAAGCATAATGTAAAACCACTTTATTTAAGAAAGGGTAAATTAATCGATAGAGGAACGCTAATATGTTTAGATGCGCTTTAACCCTTCTCTTTTCCTAAACTGCATACTAATGAAATTATAAAATCACAAAAGCAGGATATAACTATACTTAATCCTGCTTTTTAATATTTTTTCAAAGTCTTTATAAATACATCTTTATAGGTCTTAACAATAAATAAAAATAGCCTATGCACTAACCCATTAAAGCTTAGAGCATAAGCTACTTCATACATTTTGGAGGCGCCATCCAGATTTGAACTGGAGAATAGAGGTTTTGCAGACCTCTGCCTTACCACTTGGCTATAGCGCCATATGGAGCGGAAGACGAGATTCGAACTCGCGACGTTCACCTTGGCAAGGTGACGCTCTACCACT
>JAUZPI010000016.1 GCA_030706015.1 Bacillota bacterium | reverse complement strand
TTGAACTGGAGAATAGAGGTTTTGCAGACCTCTGCCTTACCACTTGGCTATAGCGCCATATGGAGCGGAAGACGAGATTCGAACTCGCGACGTTCACCTTGGCAAGGTGACGCTCTACCACTGAGCCACTCCCGCTTAAATGGTGGCCAATCCAGGAATCGAACCAGGGACACGAGGATTTTCAGTCCTCTGCTCTACCGACTGAGCTAACTGGCCATATATAATTTATTTTCCGCTGCAAACTTCTAGTTGCAACTTTTGCCATAACGCAGCACTGGGTGTCTTATACAAGCCTGTTCCACAGGCTAAGTCACCCGTAAAATGTCATTTGGACATTTTACCTCTACCGACTGAGCTAACTGGCCATATATAATAAAATTGGCGACTTAGAAGGGGCTCGAACCCTCGACCTCTGGCGTGACAGGCCAGCACTCTAACCAACTGAGCTACTAAGCCGCATATGGTGGGCACAACAGGGCTCGAACCTGTGACCCTCTGCTTGTAAGGCAGATGCTCTCCCAGCTGAGCTATGCGCCCATATGCTTTCTCAAGACAATAAATATATTACTATACACTACCATCATTGTCAACACTTAAATGTAAAAAATAAATATTTTTTTGCTTTCAATTAACTTTGACACAAATCTTAATCTAGACCGCTTCAAAAATCAACATAATAAATAGCAGCTGTTACTTACTCTTTAAAAAGATAAGTAACAGCTGCCATATATCAGTTAAAAATCTTTTTAGATAGACCTTTATAGGAAATTTCTAACCGTTGTATGCCCCTTTTAATAGCTCGCCAATTTGTTCATTTGTAAACTGATAATCCTTATTACAAAAATGGCATTTTATCTCTTCATCTTTACCTTCATTATAAATTTCCTCTAAATCCTTCTTTCCAATACTTACAAGAGCTCTTTCAACTCTTTCTCTGCTGCAGTCACATTTATATCTTGGAACCATTTCCTCAAGGATTTTCAAATCCATATCTTCAAATATAAATTCTAATATTTGTTCTGCAGTCATACCTTTTAAAATCAATTCTGTGATAGAAGGAATCTCCTCTAATCTATATGTAATAAGATCTGCTATAAGGTCATCTGCACCAGGCATCATTTGAATTATAAATCCACCTGCAGCCTTAATTGAAGTATCGGTATCTACCAGTACGCCTAGTCCAACTGCTGAAGGTGTTTGTTCAGATACAGTAAAATAATATGCCAAATCGTCTCCTATTTCACCAGTGTAAATAGGAACTTGGCCCACATATGGTTCTTTTAAACCCATATCTCTTATAATTGTCAAACTGCCGTTTTTCCCAATAGCTCCACCTACATCAAGTTTCCCTTTATTATTTGGAGGCAATTCTACATTTGGATTCCCAATATAACCTTTAACATGTGCATCTGCATAAGAAGTAGCAACAACACCTCTTGCTTCCCCTCCACCTGAGATTTTTAAAGTAATAGTATCTTTTTCTGATTTTAGCGTAGCCCCCATAAGACTGCCTGCAGTAAGCAGCCTTCCCAATGCTGCAGAAGCTGTAGGAGTACAATTATGAACACTTACTCCTTCATTTACAAGATCTGTTGTAATAGCAGCAATTATTCTTACATCACCGCTCTTTGCCGTAGCAATAACTAATTTATCCGACATTTTCTCTAAACCTCCAAAACATATTAAAATAATCTTTACTCTAACAGCTATGCTTCTTAACTACATAGACTATTCTTTCACTCTCTGCTGTTAGTTTCTCATCCTCATAGTTATTCAATTTTTTTAAAACTTCAAGACCTGCAGACTGCAAAAACTCCTCTATCTCTTTTTCTGTGTAAGCTCTCTCTCTATGCTCTTCATCAAATCTTTCATACATATCTCCCCTCTTAACAAAGAAGGTTAAGTACATGTCAACTATGTTGTCCTCAATACAATTGTCCCATATATAAACAACATCACCATTATCAAAATTAAATGTATTATTGCCCAAAATCTCTGTAAGTTTATAATAAGAATTAATATCAAATATGAACAATCCATTATCCTTCAAGTGATTGTTAACACATTTAAAATATGAAACTATATCCTCAGTACTGGTTATGTAATTCGTAGAGTCTAAACAACATGTTATAAGATCAAATTTCCTATTTAAATTTATGCTGCTTATATCTTGGCATACTAGATTTGCTTTTATACCACTGCTTCTTAATTTTTTGTCTGCTTCTGTAAGCATATCTGGCGACAAATCAACCGCCCAAGTATTTTTAAACTTTTTTGATAGATAATTTGTCATATTGCCTGTTCCACAGGCTAAATCTAAATAATCAGATTTATTTAAATTAAACAAATCACAAATATTTAAAATATTTTCTGACCACTGCATATAATCCACATCGCCCTGGATTAATTCATCATAAATATAGGCAAAGTCCTTGTATCTTTCCATGAAAAATCTCCTTATTAGTTTTAAAATAAAAACTAATAATATATTATAAATATTAGTTTTATAAGTCAATAAAAATGTATTATAGAAGCACTTTTAACCTATATGGCGAGAGTCAATTACTAGGAAATTCACTTTCATTCTGAATTATTATATTCTTTGGTATATGTCGTTCTTTTTTTCTTTTGGTCATTATTCCACCTATCCTGCCAGTTTCTTCAGCTGTTAATCCGCTCCACCCGCATGTATCTACCTTCTCACTTAATCCTAACTCTCTAGCAATCTCATACTTCAGTTCTTCTCTTATCTGTTCTAATTCAGTTAACTCTCTATTACTCTTAAGTTTTGCTTTAATAACTTTCTTTAGTGGTGTTTTTCCCATTTAAAACCTGTACTATATAATTCTCATTAATCTTACCATTAGTAGTACAGTTCCTCCTCCCTTTTGAAAAATTAAATATTCTATATTTTATATCCAAGTATTAATCTCACTTTATATTTTCTTCATTTTTCAACAATTTATACTAGAGGCTTTTTCATAAACATTTTTTTGCATTAATATATGTTAATAATAAATAGACTATACTTTTCTTAACCTTTTCCCTAGAATACACTTTATTTAAATATAAATTAGAATATTTTAAATATTAGAAAACACGAATATTAACTTCTTTATCCGTATGAATATGCGGTTATTTAAATAATTATTCTTTCTATAATAGAGAAATTTATAGTCTTTATGCAGTTTTTCTTCAAAACAGTATATATTTTTTCAGATAACCGATATATAATAATAGTTAGGTATTATTGAAACGTAACATTTGTTACAAAATACAAATTAAGCTTATTAAATAAAATATTTATTCAAAGGAGGTGAAATCCTGATTTTGTAGTAGATTATAAAATGAATTTATTCTTTGATTTATATTGAAAAAATTTTATAAAACTACCATCTTAATTTTTATTAAGATGTAAAACCAAATTTTTTTGGTTTTAGAATCAGGGATTGTTGTGAGCTATAATGTAGCAGTAGTAGGAGCTACCGGAATGGTAGGAAGAAAGTTTATCCAAGTATTAGAAGAAAGAAATTTCCCAGTAAATGAGCTTTATCTTTTTGCTTCAAAAAGATCAGCTGGCACAACTATGTCCTATAAAGGTCAAGATATTGTTGTTGAGGAATTAAAAGAAGACAACATTAAGAATAAAAAAATTGATTTCGCTTTATTCTCTGCAGGTGGAGATGTAAGTTTAGAATTTGCACCTATATTCGCAAAATATAAAGCTACAGTTATCGATAACAGCAGCGCATGGAGAATGGATCCAAAGATACCTCTAGTTGTACCAGAAGTAAATCCAGAAGATGTTGAATGGAATACAGGAATTATTGCTAATCCAAATTGTTCAACTATTCAAGCAGTGGTTGCTTTAAAGCCATTACACGAAAAATATGGTATAAAGAGAATAATTTATTCCACATACCAAGCTGTATCAGGAGCTGGTGTTGGTGGCTATAATGACTTAAAAGATGGATATCAAGGACAGGCACCAAAGAAATTCCCTTATCCTATAACAGGCAATGTTCTTCCTCATATTGATGTATTCCTTGAAAATGGATATACAAAAGAAGAAATGAAGATGATTGAAGAAACAAAGAAAATTCTTCATGATGAAAACTTAAAAATTACTGCAACAACAGTAAGAGTTCCAGTATTCTATGGTCACAGCGAAAGCATCAATGTTGAATTAGAAAAAGACTTTGATATAAAAGATATATTTGAACTTTTCAAAGATGCTCCTGGAGTTATACTAAAAGACGACACATCAAATCTTGTTTACCCAACACCTTTGGATGCTGAAGGACATGATGAAGTTTACGTTGGAAGAATAAGACGTGATTTAAGCGCAGATAATGGACTAAGCTTATGGGTTGTAGCAGATAACATAAGAAAAGGTGCTGCTTCTAACGCAATTCAAATTGCTGAATATATTATTAGTAAGAATAAGTAAACTTACTTAAGGGAGGATTCTCATGACTATTTTTAAAGGCTCAGCAGTAGCCATTATTACACCCTTCAACGAAAATGGAGTTGATTTTGAAAAACTTCAAGAATTGTTGAATTGGCATATAGCTTCAAGCACTGATGCCATTGTTGTATGTGGTACAACAGGAGAAGCATCTACTATGACTTTAGAGGAGAAGAAGCAAACTATCAAATTCACAGTAGATGTAGTTAACAGAAAAATACCTGTTATCGCTGGCACTGGCAGCAATAATACTGCTGCAGCAATTGAAATGAGCAAATGGGCCGAAAGCATCGGTGTTGATGGTTTGTTAGTAATCACTCCTTACTACAATAGAACCACTCAAAAAGGACTTATTGAGCATTTTAAAGCAATAAACAATGCTGTTAATACTCCAATAATTCTTTATAATGTACCTAGTAGAACAGGAATGAACCTAACACCAGAAACTCTGCTTAATTTAAGTGAATTTAGCAATATAGTAGCTATAAAAGAAGCAAGCGGCAATATTAGTCAAATTGCGAAGATGAAAGCTCTTTGCGGTGATAGATTCGATATTTACTCAGGCAATGATGATCAAATAGTTCCTATACTTTCCTTAGGAGGCATAGGCGTAATTTCTGTACTTGCTAATATAATGCCAAAAGAAGTTCACGATATGTGTTATCTTTATTGGGATGGTAAACACAAAGATGCTTTAAGGCTTCAGTTAGATACCTTAGCACTTACAGAGGCTTTGTTCATTGAAAATAATCCAATACCTATTAAAACTGCAATGAATATATTAGACATGAAAGTAGGAAGCCTAAGACTTCCACTTTGTGAAATGAGTGAAAAGAATCTTTTAGTTTTAAAAGAAGTTCTTAATAGCCATAAATTCAATGTAAAGGAGAATTAATATGGTAAATGTATTATTAGTTGGATGCGGTGGAAGAATGGGCAAAACTATAGTTGAGGCTTCAAAAAACATTGACGAAGTAACCATCGCAGCAGGTATAGATAAATTCTCCAATGGTAATTTTGAATTTCCAGTATTCAGTTCTATTGAAGAGTGTAATATTAAATGCGACGTTATTCTTGATTTTTCAAGACCAGATACATTAGACTCTATAATAGCATATTCTGAAAAATTTAATTTACCAATTGTTTTCTGTACTACAGGGTATACTCCAGAACAATTAGATAAATTGCATGGATATAGCAAAAAACAAGCTATATTCCGTTCAGGTAATATGTCCTTAGGAGTAAATATAGTAAACAATATTTTAAAGATGTTTAGTGCGGCTCTTTATGAAAACTTTGATATTGAAGTTATCGAAAAACATCACAATCAAAAAGTAGATGCACCTAGCGGAACAGCCCTTCTACTTGCAGATACCATCAAAAATTCTATACAAGATGAAACTAAATATGTCCATGGAAGAGATGGTATTGCTAAAAGAGAGCGTAACGAAATAGGCATTCACGCTGTTAGAGGCGGAAGTATTGTAGGTGAGCATGAAATCATCTTCGCCGGTCAAGGAGAAACTATCGAGATAAAGCATACTGCAATATCTAGGGAAGTATTCGCTGTTGGAGCATTAAAGGCTTCTGCTTATATGGTAGGCAAACAACCTGGCCTATATAATATGGATCATGTTTTGAATGTGAAATAATAAAAACCCAGCTTTCGCTGGGTTTTTATTATTTTTGTACATATGCCTTGTCAAAGAATATAAATCCTAGCGGGGATCTATAAACTCCCTTTACAGATGGCTTTATGCATGTAATAAAATTATATTCGTATATAGGTATTATTGGCATATCATTCATCAATATATCTTCTGCTGCATGCATATCATCACTTCTCTTTTGTGCATTAGTTTCAGCCTTAGCTTGTGCAATTAACTTATCATATTCTGGGTTACTGTATCCTGCAAAATTGTTACCTCCACCTGTTACCCACATATCCAAGAAAGTCATAGGATCTGCATAATCGGCACTCCAACCTTCTCTAATCATAATAAATTGATGTGTATTTGCGTCTGTAACATGTACTTTTCTTTCAACATTTCTTAGATTTAATTGTATGCCAAGATTTTTTCTAAGCATATCTTGTATAGCTTGAGCAATATCTTGATGCGTTTGCATAGTGTTATATATTAACTCAATCGCTGGGAATCCTTTACCATCAGGATATCCTGCTTCAGCTAAAAGTCTTTTAGCTTCAGTTACATCACCTTCAGCCTTAAAATAATCCTTTGTTTTAAAATCCTTGCCATCGCTCATTATTATACCACTTGGTACAAAACTTGTAGCAGGCTTTTGTCCAGCTTTGGTTACATTATTAATAATTTGATTTCTATCGATTGCTAAATTGATTGCCTTTCTTACTCTAGGATCCTTTAGCACCTTAGCTGCTGCCGGGTCAAGTTTCTCAGCTTCAGGTGATATATTTATGCAATAATAATATGTTCCAAGATTAGGATATGACTTTGCCGTACCATTCTTTAATAATTGAGGTATCTGTTGCGCTGGAGGACTATCAATTACATCAATTTGCCCAGTTGTAAATGCTGACATATAGCTGCTTTCTTGATCAAGCATTTTATAATTTAATTGATCTAATTTTATATTTTTTGCATTCCAATAATTTGGATCCTTTACAAATACCATAGTATCTTTAGCTTTCCATTCTTTCATTTTGAATGGACCATCAGTTATATAGGTGCTAGCTTTTGTTGCCCAACCCTTTGGATCCTTGTCAACTATATCCTTTCTTAAAGGTGCATATGTTGGTGATGTAGTAAGGGATAAGAAATACTGTGTTGGACTTACAAGGGTAACTTGTAAAGTATAGTCATCTACAGCTTTTACTCCAACATCATTTGCAGTAGCTGGTGCAACACCTGGTGTCTTTTTATCTGCAGGCAATGTGCTTTCATTATATCCTTGAGCATTCTTTAAATAATATAATTGATATGCATATGAAGATGCTGTTTCAGGCGCTAATGCTCTCTTCCACGCGTACTCAAAGTCTCCAGCCTTAACAGGTTTACCGTCAGACCATTTTGCATCCTTTCTTAGATGGAAAGTATAAGTCAAACCATCTTGAGATATTTCCCACTTTTCTGCCACACCTGCCACTGGCTGGCTATTTTCATCAAGACGTAACAAACCTTCAAATGCATTACTAATTACATTTGAGCCCTCTAAGGAATCATTAAGCCCTGGATCAATAGTTTTTGGATCTGCTCCTAAATTATAAGTTACTACTTGCTTTACTGCACTTGTACCTGTTTTATTTCCACAGCCAACAAAAGTAGCTCCAGTTACTAGAACTGCCATAGAAATTGCAAGTGCTTTGATTTTTTTACTTTTCATACTGTACCCCCTAATTTTTTATTTATTATCAATTAGCTAAATAGAAGTCTTCCCTTCTAATGCTAATGACTTTCATAAAATTTTATTCAAAGTTATTTTATCCATTTATGCGAAAAATATGCTTTTTAATTTAGCCTATGACTATCAGCCGTAATATCCTTGCCTGCAAAGGCACTGAATACTACGGCTGGTATGTGCTAGGGTATTATTCTCACCGTCTTTCACATTACAAGAAATCTATTAATAAAGGTGACAGGCTACCATATGACCCCCACCTAAATCCTTAAGCTCAGGTTCCATTTCTGCACATGCTGGTGTTGCATACTTGCATCTACCTCTAAATCTGCAGCCTTTTGGCGGATCTATTGGAGATGGTATCTCACCTTCCAGCATTATTCTTTTGTTTGCAGCAGCCTCCTCTGGATCTGGTATAGGTACAGCAGACAAAAGGGCTTGTGTATATGGATGCAGTGGATTCTTATAAAGTTCATTACTATTTGCTACCTCTACCATCTTACCTAAATACATAACACCTATTTTTGTTGAAATATGCTTAACCATCGACAAATCATGAGCTATAAAAAGATAAGTTAATCCCATATCCTGCTGCAAATCTTCCAGCATATTAACAACTTGTGCTTGAATGGATACATCTAATGCAGATATAGGTTCATCGCAAATTATAAAATCTGGCTGCACTGCTAGTGCTCTGGCAATACCAACTCTCTGCCTTTGTCCACCGGAAAATTCATGTGGATATCTACTTGCATGGTCGTTATTTAGACCAACCTTATGAAGTAAATATTGAACTCTTTCTATTTTTTCTTTAGAATTCATCAATTTATGAATATCAATAGCTTCACCTATAATATCTCCCACAGTCATCCTAGAATTCAATGAAGCGTATGGATCTTGGAAAATCATCTGCATTTTTCTTCTATACTTAATCATTTCTTTGTGATTTAACTTTGCTATATCTTTTCCATCATATATTATTTCACCTGCTGTAGGCTCATATAGTTTTATCAGAGTTCTGCCAGTAGTAGTTTTTCCACAACCTGATTCTCCAACAAGTCCTAGAGTCTCTCCTTTATTTATTGTAAAGGACACGTCATCAACAGCTTTAACAAGACTCTTATGAGTTCCTAATAAACCTTTTTTTACAGGAAAGTATTTTTTTAAATTTTTAACTTCTATTAACGGCTTTTTTTCGTTCATTTATACTTCCCCCTTTGCAATATGCACACCAGAATCAACTTTCGGAGCTTGTGGATGATTTAACCAACAAGCCGCTTTATGGTTTTCTCCAACCTCAAATTCTGATGGTCTTTGCGTCATACATATTTTCATAGCATAATCACACCTTGGCGCAAAAGGACATCCTACTGGAGGTTTTAATAAATCTGGTGGTTGTCCTTCTATAGGCTTTAATCTCTCTTTCACATCTTCTTTAGGATTTGGTATACTCTTTAATAATCCCCAGGTGTAAGGATGTTTAGGTGAATAGAATAGATCTTTTGCATTTCCTGATTCTACTATTGTTCCTCCGTACATTACATTTATCCTATTGCACAAATCAGCTACTACACCAAGATCATGTGTTATAAGAATTATAGACATTCCTATTTTTTCTTTAAGTTCTTTCATCAATTCTAGTATTTGCGCTTGAATAGTAACATCTAGCGCAGTGGTTGGTTCATCAGCAATAAGTAATTTAGGTCCACATACCATTGCCATAGCAATCATCGCTCTTTGTCTCATACCACCAGAAAATTCATGAGGATACTGCTTCATTCTCTTTTCCGGACTTGGTATCCCAACCATCTTAAGCATTTCAACAGCTTTATCAAATGCCTGCTTTTTGCTAAGCTTCTTATGTTTTATCAAAGGTTCCATTAGTTGTTGTCCTATAGTAAATACAGGATTTAATGATGTCATAGGATCCTGAAATATCATTCCTATTTCGTTTCCTCTTATCTTTTCCATTTCTTTTTCAGAAAGTTTAGTAAGATCCTTACCCTCAAACAGTATTTGTCCTTCTTTTATTACTCCGTTACTTTCTAACAGCCTCATCAAAGACATCATGGTAATACTTTTACCACTTCCTGATTCTCCAACTATACCTAAAGCCTCTCCTTTGTTTAATTCAAAGGAAACTCCCCTTACAGATTTCACTTCTCCAACATGTGTATAGAACGATGTATGCAAATTATCTATCTGGAGTATCTTGTCCATTTATTATCCTCCTAACTACTTTCTCATCTTTGGATCTAGCGCTTCTCTTAATCCATCGCCAAGGAAATTAAAAGCCAGCATTGTTAAACATATTGCAATAGCTGGAAAAAATAATTGCGTTGGGTACAATTGATATGAATCAAGAGCTTCTGAAGCAAGTGTTCCCCAAGATGCTTGCGGTGCTGATATACCTAGTCCTATAAAACTTAGGAATGATTCAGTAAAGATAGCATCTGGCACTGATAATGTTAAAGTTACAATTATTGGTCCCATAGCATTTGGAATAAGATGTCTTAGAAGTATACGCATACTTGATGCACCTAAAGTTTTAGCTGCTAATACAAATTCCTGCTCTTTAAGGGATATAATTTGTCCCCTAACAATTCTCGCCATAGTTAACCAGAAAGCTATAGCTATAGCGATTATTATACTCTTAAGTCCTGATCCAACAACTACCATGATTAGTATTACGTAAATCATCATTGGGATAGAATATAATATATCTATAATTCTCATCATTATGTTATCTACTTTTCCACCAAAATAACCTGCTATTCCACCGTACAATACCCCTATTAATAGATTAAGTATGCTGGCAACATAACCAACAGTTAGAGATATCCTTGCTCCATATAAAATTCTTACAAATATATCTCTACCAAATTTGTCTGTTCCAAACCAATGCTGGGCACTAGGTCCTTGATTTGCTATACTAAAATCTTGTGCGTAATAATTATATCTTGAAAGCATAGGCCCAAATATCGCCATTAAGGTGATAAAAACAACAAATATCAATCCGCTCATAGCTAGTTTGTTTTTTCTAAACCTTCTCCATACATCTTGCCAATAGGTCATGCTAGGTCTAACAACAGTATTTAAATCTTTCTCCTCAGCGGGAACTTTCTCAAACATCTCCTTAGAGAATTCCATCTCATTTCCTCCTTAAGCCTCTAATTTTCCAGTTTTATTCTTGGATCAATAACCACATATAAGATATCTACAATAAGATTACATGTTATTAAAAAAGCACTATAAAAAATTGTTACTCCCAATATTGTTGTATAATCTCTATTACTGATACATTGAACAAATTCCCTACCTAAGCCTGGTATTCCAAACAAAGACTCTATAACGAAACTTCCAGTAAGTATTCCTGCAACTAAGGGTCCTAAGTATGTAACTATTGGTATTAAAGAATTTTTTAATGCATGCTTAAATATAATAACTCCATTAGACATACCTTTAGCTTTGGCAACTTTTATATAATCTTGTTTTATCACCTCAATCAAGCTAGACCTGGATAATCTAGCAATGAAGGCCATAGAGTACCCCCCTAAGGCACAAGCAGGAAGAACATAGGCTATAGGAGTGTCCAAACCAATCGCAGGGAAGATATTTAACTTCACTGCGAAGAAATAAATAAACAATGTAGCTACTACGAAACTTGGAACTGTAACTCCAAAGGTTGCAATAACCATCAATAGATTGTCCTGCCATTTCCCCTGCTTAAGCGCAGCCACAATTCCCATTAAGATTCCGAGAACTAATGCAACAAAAACTGCTGCCATTCCTAGCCTCGCAGATACAGGAAAAGATGTTGCTATAATGTCGTTTACACTTCTACCTTCATACTGCATAGATAATCCCAAATCGCCATGCGCCACATTTTTAAGATAAGTTGCATACTGAGTTGATAACGGCTTGTCTAGGCCATATTTTGCTTCTAAATTCGCCTTAACCTGAGGAGGAAGTTTTTTCTCTCCTTCAAACGGACCTCCTGGTATACTATGCATTAAAAAGAAAGTTAAGGTTATAATAACCCACACAGTAACAAAACTTGATACTATACGTTTCAAAATGTACTTTAGCATTGATTCATTCAACCCCCATTGGTATATTTATTGCTTTTTTCTTGCATAACTATTCATTGCATTTCATTTTTATAAGTTAACGCAAAATATTTTTCAATTAAAACTTCAATATATTGAAAGTATGATTTTTTACTTTCATATTTTTTTATATACTATCATACTAAAATATCATTGTCAATTTTTTATTATTGATACTTTGTCAATATAAACACCTCATCACTCTCGAATTATTATATTTTCATAACTAATTGAAAAAAATTTTATCATTTTATCAATTTTTAAATCACACTCTGTATTGTTTAAAAATTTTGTCGATGTATTTTTTTCTCATTTTTTTATTTTTTGCAAGATATTTTTCACTGTATTACCCTTATTTTTGCAACAATTCCTGTAATACTTAACCATAAAGTGCAAATGTTTTACATATTTTTTCCTAAGTCTTTTTTAAATAACAAAAAAAGCAAGCGACATAATATGCACTTGCTCTTTTATCATTCTATTAAATAATCAAAACTTTCGTTGTAATATACTCCAATAACTTTTATACATTTTTATAAATTACAATATGTATTCATCCATAATTTTATTCTTTCTACAGCCTTGGCTAATTCCTTTTTGCTTGATGCATAAGAAATCCTTACGTAACCCTCTCCACCACTTCCAAATGCAGAACCTGGAACAATTGCGACCTTTCCATTATACAGAAGACTATCACAAAATTCCTCACTCTTCATATTAAACTTCTTAATTGACGGAAACATATAAAAGGCACCTTGAGGAAGAGTCACTTCAAATCCTAATGCTTTTAATTCATTATATAAAAAATCTCTTCTATTTATAAATTCCTGTCTCATATGTTCTACATCAACTAAAGCTTCCTTAAGCCCTGCATATGCTCCCCATTGCACAATGGAAGGTGCACAAGATACATTGTATTGATGCACTTTAACTATGCTCTCAATAAAACCTTTAGCTGCACATACATACCCAACTCTCAGTCCTGTCATTGAGAACATTTTTGAAAAGCCTCCTACAAGTACTATCTTGTTTCTAATATTCTCACATTGAGCAATAGAATAATATTTATCTTCAAAACTTAACGAACTATACATCTCGTCAGAAACCACCAAAATATCATTCTCTAATATTATATTATTCAACTTATCTCTTATTTCTTTGCCTAGTACACAACCAGTGGGATTAGATGGATATGAAAGCACCAACAATTTAGGCTTTTCTCTTTGAATTATCTCTATTAGCGAATCGCAGTTAATTAAAAACTCATCGCCTTCAAGATCATAATTTATAACATGGCCACCCAATAATTTTACACAACTCTCATATGCTGGGTAGGCAGGACTAGGAATCAATATTTTATCACCTGGATTTATGAATGTAGCGAATACATCCATTAAGCCTTCACTGCCGCCAACAGTAATACAAACCTCTTCCTTGGTATAATTTATATCCATCCCTTTAAGATAATTACATATTTCACTTCTAAGTTCAGGTATACCTTCATTAGAAGTATATGTAGTTTTATTTTCTTCAACTGCATTAATTACCGCTTGTTTTATTTTTTCTGGTACTGGAAAATCCGGCTGCCCTAAAGTTAAAGAAAGTGCACCCTCTACTTTCGCTACCTTATTATAGAACTTTCTTATACCAGAGAGTTCTATATTTTTTACATTTTCAGAAATCATACTATCCATCATTTTTCCCTTACACCCCTCGCTAATAATAGGTAATAAAAATATTCTTATTATATATGTTTATATTATAACATTAATATTCAATTCCTTTTCTTGCTTTAACATTCTTATCAAAATAATGTTTAACAGGATTCATTTCAGTAATCAAGTCAGCTAAATTGATTACGGCTTCGGGAACATTTCTACCTGTCATTACTAGTTCTATATTTTCCGGTTTATTATTAATTAAGCTTATTAATTGCTCTTCAGTTATTAAGCCATTATTGAAAGCTCCCATAATTTCATCCAGAATTAATATATCGCAATTTCTATCCACCATAGCCTTCATGCCGAATTGGTACGCCTCCTGAATCTCTTCTTTTAATTCACTTTTCTCTTTTTCATTTAAAGTCCAAAAAAATCCTCTATGTTTCTCGAATCTAAAAATTTTAAAATTTGGTTCCAAGCTTTTGAGACTATTCAATTCTCCTGTTTGCCAACTTTTCAAAAATTGTATCATATATACTTTAAGCCCATTTCCAACAGCCCTGACTCCCAGTCCGATGGCCGCCGTCGTTTTTCCTTTTCCATCACCTGTATATATTTGCACGTATCCCTTTTCCATACTGGATAATCAGCTCTCTCTCATAATAAAATTGTTTTATATCTTTTACCAATTATAATAATAGTAGCATTAAAAATTAGAATGTCAACTAGTCTAATTTTAATATATTTTGTATACATTTGCACAAAACTCTTAAAAATTATAGCAAATTAGTATATAATATTGTGGAATAGGTATAAAATACATATATATTATTTAAGGAGGTGTAAAGCTGATTTCTTGTATAATACCCATTTATCATAAGAATATTCTTTGATATAGGCGCACAGGAATCAGTATTTAAGTATGAGTTATGATTTAACTAATCCATATGAAATAGCACGATACATAAAGGAAGCAAAAAAAGCTACTCCAGTAAAGGTTTATGTTGACGGTGATTTAACGGGCTGCGATTTAGGCAATATAGAATGTTTTGGAAGTGATACTTTCTACGTTCTATTTGGTGAAAGCAGTGAAGTTTCAGACTTCTTAATTGCTAATCAAAGCAAAATAAATAAATTTAGAATTGAGCAAGACAGAAGAAATTCAGCTATACCTCTTGCTGATTTAACTAAAATAGATGCAAGAATTGAACCAGGCGCTATTATAAGAGACAAAGTAAAAATCGATAATAATGCCGTTATCATGATGGGTGCTGTTATAAACATCGGTGCTGAAATTGGTGAAGGTACAATGGTAGATATGAATGCTGTAGTTGGTGCTAGAGGTAAACTAGGTAAGAGAGTTCATCTTGGTGCAGGAGCAGTTGTTGCAGGCGTTCTTGAGCCACCAAGTAAATCACCTTGCGAAATCGGAGACGACGTACTTATAGGTGCTAATGCAGTAATATTAGAAGGAATTAAAATCGGAAACGGTTCAGTCGTAGCAGCAGGTTCCGTTGTAGTTGAAGATGTTCCCGCTGGTGTTGTTGTAGCAGGAACCCCTGCAAAAATAATCAAAACTGTTGATGAAAAAACAAAAGATAAAACCCAAATACTTGAAGACCTTAGAAAATAGGTTCTTCTTTCAATTAGTTCGTGTATATAATAAAATGAGAGTTACTTAAAGGATTAAGTAACTCTCATTTTTTAAACAGCTGCATTGCTGTCATCTACAAATTCATCTTTCTTATATTCGTCATCAAAGGTCTCACTACTACCTATAACTTCATTTTCTTTATTTACCCTCTCCATTTTTGAAATAGATACCTCATAAGCTATCTTCTTGATTACTTCTTTTTCTGAAACCTTTTTCTGATACTCTCTACTCTGAAGTCTACCCCAAATTCTGATATTATCTCCTACTTCTAAGGACTCGCAGAATCTAGAATTTCTCCCCCAAGCAATAGTAGGTATGTAGTCTGATTTATTATACGCCCTATTTACTGCCAGAAGCATATCTGCTATTTCCCTACCAAATGGAGTTGTTCTATAAACTGGTTTCTTGCAAATATATCCATCTAGATATATTTGGTTTGGATTTTTACTTCTTTCCTTGCATTCCTCTACACTTCTTGCAAACACTGTTAATATAAGTCTATTAGCACCATCTACAAATTTATTGTAGGATCTTAATTGCCCCTCAATGATTACATCAATTCCAACCTTAATGTCTATATTGGTAATTAGTCTCTCTGATACTGTAACATATAATTTGTCCTTTGTATCACTTAATCTTTGGACATCAACGTAAAATGTATAGAAACCCTCCCCATACATCTCATGACTAAATTCCAGCTCGGAAATAACAGTGCCCTCTAAATACAGTTTATTGTTTAACATTAAATTATCCATTGTAACCCCTCTCTCCCTTGGTTTTCTCATATTAACCCTATACCTAAAGATATTCAACATAATAATAAAATATACTTAAAAAATAAAATAGTAGTCCTATATAACATACTTCTATATATATTTTTCCGAAGTACATTTCCATTATAATACATTTTTGCAGTGAATTTCAATAGATTATTTTCTTATTTGCTTACCTTCATTATCTAAATAAAAATTATCCTTATATATCAGATCAGATACTTTCACAAATTCATACCCTTCGCTTTTTAATTTCTCAATTATTTTGGAAAGATTCTCAGGTGTATATTTGGCATTATTATGAAATAATAAAATTGAGCCAGGCTTTACCTTATTTATAATTCTATTATACTCAATATCTGCTCCCTGCTCCTTCCAATCTATACTATCAACATTCCACTGAATACAGGTATGATTTGTTTCCTCAACAGTTTGTACAACTAAATCATTATATTCGCCTTCAGGACATCTAAAAAGCATAGGCTTTGATCCTGTTAGTGTAGCTAATTTTGCATCACAAGATGATATTTCATTTAATATCTGCTCTTTACTGATTTTTGTCATAATGGGATGCTTATCCGAATGATTCCCTATCTCATTACCCCTTTTAGCTATTTCTTTTGTTTCCTCAGGATAATCCTGTGCCCATCGCCCAATTATAAAAAAAGTAGCTTTAACATTATATTTATCCAGCACGTCCAATATCTTAAGAGTATTGTCAGCTCCCCAGCTTGTATCAAAACTTATTGCAACTTTTTTCTCTTTTGTATCCACGGAGTAAATAGGCATTTTTTTATTGATATTCATAAAAGCTCCCTTATCATTATAGTCAACTGCTACAGCTGCTACTATACCCACCAAAAGTAGTACGCATACTACCGCCATACGTTTAAGTAAATTTTTCTGAATGAAAATCACATGCATCATTATCCCCCCCAATCTATCCATATATCCCTATAAATCTATATTCCTAAAATCTATATATATGATAACAATTTATGATTTTTTAACTACATAGGATAACATATCCTAATATACCTGAAACATATTGTAATAAACGTTTATTACATGAACAAACTATTAATGTATTAAAAATAAGGAGGTATAAATCATGGCTTTAGGTCAATCAGGAAGTGGAAGAACTCAGTTAGTGCCTGATGCGCACCCAATGTTAGATGATATGAAATATGAAATTGCGGAAGAATTAAACCTGGGTGTACATAAAGGCTCTGAAGATTATTGGGGAAAAGTTACCTCTAGAGATTGTGGAAGAGTTGGAGGTACCATGGTTAAAAAATTAATTTCCATGGCAGAAGATGACTTAACAAAAGGTAGAAGAGCCTAAAAAAATTAAAGCACCGATTTATTTCGGTGCTTTTTATGTTATAATAAGAAAAGTAAGTTTTTCGACTACTGTTTTGTATCAGGTTACTTTAGGGGGGAAGCGTAAATGTTTGAAGATACCATGGAATTAGCAGAAAATAAACTACTACTACTTTACATTCTACAGCAAATAAAAATTCCTGTTTCTAAGAATCAAATTACAGATGTAGTTCTGCAAAATAATTTTATAAATTATTTTACCCTTCAACAGTATATAAGTGAGTTAATCAACTCAAATTTTGTTCAATATATAGAAAAAGAAGGTAAGAGAAGACTTCTACTAACCGAAAAAGGTAACAGAGTTTTGGACATGTTTATTAGTAGAATATCTGAATCCAAAAAAGGAACTATAGATGAATATTTAATGAAAAATTTAAATAATATAAAGAAGGCTGTTAGTGTTACTGCTGACTATACCATAGAGAACAATAACAGCTTCATGGTTAATTTAAGAGCCTCAGAGAATGATACTATCTTAATAGACATAAATATTAACGTTGTTTCAAATAAGCAAGCAAGAGAATTATGCAACAAGTGGAAAAATAATTCATCAGAGCTTTATACAAAAATTATACAGCTATTAACAAAGGATTAGTATGATATCATTCCTGTAGGCTCCCTGCCTATGGAAATACTCTTTTTAATTAGGTTTTGTGTATTTACCTGAATAACCTCATTATTATAATTATCGCCCACGTACAAGTAATGACCGTGCTTAATAATCCCTCTAGGCATTCCTCCCGTATGGATATTAGCTATCATCGCTCCTTTGCTTATATCTACTATACTAATTGTTCCATCTCCAAAATTAGATACATAACATAGGTAACCTTCACAATACATGTCCACAGGACAGCGACCCACAGCAATACTTCCAATATGTCTCATATTTTTAACAGATATTACTCGTACACTTCCATTACAATCACTTCCAATATTGCTTTCACACACAACAATATATTCACCATCACTTGTAAAAACAGCCTTCGTTGGATACTGGCCTACTTTTAACAATTGCAAATTATTAAAATTTGCACAATTTCCTACAGTTATACTATCACTGCATAAGTCCGCTGTTACCATGATTTTTTCTTTAAAACATATATCCAAACTATGAGGAAAATTACCACAGGGGATTTGTTGTTCAACCTTAAAGCTATTCATGTTTAATACAACTATTTTATTACTATCTCCACATATCACATAAGCGCTGGAATTATATACTTTCACATCATTGCAGTGCATCCCAATAAAAAAATTATCTATAACACTACCGCACTCAGTATCTACTAAGGATAAATCATTACTATAATTATTGGCTACAATCAAATTGTTTCTGTATTGGCAAATGCCATGAGGACCCACTCTAGAGTTTTCTTCATTTCCTAATTTTATTTTGTATGTTTCTGTAAATTTCATCATATTAATAACAGAAATATTATCAGATGCAGTATTACAAATATACAAATAGCTCACCTTTTTCACCTCCTGATAACTATAATATGAGTATTTATTTTAATATGTTTATAATAGTTATTGACATTGAGGATTTTTTTAATGTATATTAATGTTAATTAATTCTTTTAAGGTGGTAATAGATATGCATAATTATAAAACTAAAGGAGTTTGTTCAAGAGAAATCAGCTTTGAAATAGTTGATAATAAGGTTTCCAAAGTTCAATTTTTAGGTGGATGTAACGGAAACCTACAAGGCATAAGCAGACTTGTGGAAGGTATGGATATCCAAGAAGCTATCTCTAGATTGAAAGATATAGATTGTGGAGGTAGAGGAACCTCTTGCCCTGACCAACTTGCAAAAGCATTAGAACAATTTTATTCTAAATAAACATAAGAAAGAAGGATAAGAACAATGGATGTATTAACAGACAAAAGTATTACGGATGTACCTTATTTTAAAGCTGCAGGTATTCACTCTGGATTGAAGAAAAACGAAAAAAAAGATTTATGTGTTATTTTTTCAGAAAAGGAATGCGTTGCTGCGGCTTCTTTCACTACTAATAAAGTAAAAGCAGCTCCAGTTCAACTTAATATGAAACATATAGAGTCAAAGAATATACAAGCAATCGTAGTAAACGCAGGGAATGCAAATGCCTGCACCGGAGATGATGGATACCAAAAATCCCTTGAAATGGCAAAAATAACGGCAAATTGTTTGGGTATAAAACCAGTAGAAACCTTAGTAGCATCTACTGGTGTAATCGGTGTTCCTCTACCTATGGATATCGTTGTTCCAGGTATAAGGAAGGCCTGTGAGGCTGTTTCAAGTGATGGAGGTAATGATGCTGCAGAGGCAATAATAACTACAGATACCTGCACAAAAAAGGTCACTGTTAAGTTTAATCTAGGCAGCAAAACTGCAATGATAAGCGGTATGGCTAAAGGTTCTGGTATGATACATCCAAATATGGCTACCATGCTTGGCTTTATTGTTACTGACGCAAACATAACAAAGTCAATGCTTACTAGAGCATTGAAAGAAAGTGTTGAAGAATCTTACAATATGATTTCCGTAGACGGAGATACTAGCACTAATGACATGGTAATGGTTCTTGCCAATGGTGCTGCAGAAAATCCATTAATCTCTAGTGAGGATATAAGCTACTTTAAATTTAAGGAAGCTCTTCATTATGTAAATGTAGAACTCGCAAAGATGATTGCTCAAGATGGAGAAGGTGCAACAAAATTAATTGAGGTTAAGCTATATAACGCTCGTTCATTAAAGGATGCTAGAATATGTGCGAAATCAGTTATCACCTCAAGCCTAGTAAAGGCAGCTTTCTTCGGAAATGATGCTAACTGGGGTAGAATCCTTTGTGCTTTAGGTTACTCTGATGGAAACTTTAATCCAAACAGCGTTGATGTACTTTTCAGCAGTGATGTTGGCACAGTTCAGATATGCAGAAAAGGAGCTTCTGTAGATTTCGACGAGGATCTTGCTACAAAAATTCTTAATAGAGAACATGTAACAGTCGCTATTGATCTTCATGACGGCGAGTATAATGCCACAGCCTGGGGTTGTGATTTAACATACGATTATGTAAAAATAAACGGATCATATAGATCGTAAATAAGCTTTCCTACTAGCAAAACAAAAGTCCCCTATAATATGGTGGGACTTTTATTTTTTACTTATAACTCATTTGCATAGCTATGCATATTTATTCATACTTATGCATCGAGCGTTTCTATAT
Source organism: Bacillota bacterium (assembly GCA_030706015.1). Lineage (GTDB taxonomy): Bacteria > Bacillota > Clostridia > Clostridiales > Clostridiaceae > JAUZPI01. Next base: position 44,266 of record JAUZPI010000016.1, on the reverse strand, counting down.
TTATGCATAAATACCTTATAATTATGAAACTGCTTCTTTATTCTTTTCTTTTATTTTAATTAGCTCATTAACAAGTAGAGTTAGCTTAGACACATACTTGGACTCATCTTCCAACTCGTCAATAAGGGGATTTTTATTAGATGCCTCAATAAACTGGAATAAGTTCCACTCATACCATTGAACTGATGCACTTAATGCCCTTTTTTCTTCCTTCGGTAAAATAAGTTCTAAAACTTCTTTTTCTTTTTCATAATCTAAAATGGCTATATATTCATTAAGCAATTCAAGGCTCTTCTTGAATATTATTTCCTTGTTGGGCTGATTATCCTTTGCCCATAGTATAAGCAACATACTTCTTATAAGCTTATCATTTTCACTAAGATTCTCAATTATATTTGATTTCAAATCATATCTAGAAGCCTTATATAAGAATAGAATTTTACACTCCTTTTTCATGCATTTCCATAGATTCTTTAGATTTTTATCCCTTACCTGGAAAGCAATATCTATCATTGACTTGTAATCCAATACAGAACAATATTCTAAAATATTCCTATCCTGTTCATCCTTTAATAGTTTAACCTCTAACGCTTCTTTATTGCAATTAATGGAGTCAGCTCCAACTTTAAATGTCACATATGTTCCTGGTAATAACTCACTCTCATTACATAGCACATGCTTCCTACTAAAAAATAGCTCTAATTTGCTATCCTTTACATTTATAACTCCATCATAATCTTGTTGCCACTTTTGTTTTTCGCTTAATTCACACATAAACCATTTTATAGTCCCCAATTGTCTCATTTCACCATATCTCCTTACTAAAATTTATTTTTAGTAATTATCTTTCTCATGTCCCCAATCATATATAGTGAACCACAAAGCAGGATGGCATCCTCAGCACTAGAGTATTTAACAGCTTTTAGATAAGCTTCCTCGTAGTCTACAATAGCTTCACAATTGTTATTATATTCTTTTACTATATTCAGTAATTCTTCCGCAATCTCGGCTCTCTCACTATGAGGTGTTACTGTAATTATTCTATCAGCAATTGGTGCTATAGTCTCAACCATTTTCTTCACTTGTTTATCTGCCAAAACACCAATTATTAGTACTAGTTTTTTATATTTAAAATATAATTCAATACTATCTTTTAGTTTCTTTATACCATCAATATTATGTGCGCCGTCTATAACGATAAGAGGTTTCTTATTCATTACCTCTAATCTACCCTTCCATCTTACCTTAATAAGTCCTTTTTGAATTGCTTTATCATTTATAACAAAACCCTGATGTATTAACTCCTCTACAGCATTTAAGACCGTAGCACAATTTAATATCTGATGCTCACCTAACAAAGCTAAATTTAAATTATACCTTCTATTAGCTGTCTCTATGGTAATTTGCTGAGCATATATTCCAGTATCACTATCATCATAGTACATATTTATAGGGGACACTTCCCTCATTTTAACATATATCCCACACTCTTTTAAAACCTTAATAAGGTTAGATTTCTTGCTTTTACCTATATTTTCTATAACTAGTTCACACTCTTTCTCCTGTGGATATAAAATTACAGGTACATTTTCTTTAATTATACCAGCCTTCTCAAGGGCTATTTTTTCTAAAGTATCTCCTAGTATCTGCATATGATCATAGCTAATAGAAGTAATTATACTCATCAATGGTGTAATTACGTTAGTTGAGTCTAATCTTCCGCCTAATCCAACCTCTACAACTGCAAAATCAACCCTCATCTTATAAAAATATAAAAAAGCTGCACATGTAATTATTTCAAATTCTGTGGGATGGTCATAACCTTGCTTTATAACCCCATCAACGGCATAGGAAACTTCAGTGATTATATTGCTCAAGTCCTCTTTAGCTATATTATTGTTGTTTATCTGTATTCTTTCTTCAAATTCCTCCAAATAGGGTGATGTATACATTCCAACACTGTACCCTGCTTCTTTCAAAATACTACACAACATAGCAGTGGTTGAACCTTTTCCATTTGTACCTGCTATATGTATGCATTTTATATTTTTATGCGGATTATCTAATATCTCAAGGATTTTCTCTGTCCTTTCTAGTCCATAGTTACTTCCAAATTTTGCAGTATTCCTTATATAATTCATCGCCTCATCGTAGTTCATTATAGCAGCTCCTTTTCATTGATTTAAAAATATTTTACCAAATTCTCGAACTAAAATCAAAATATACATATATTGGTTGTATGTGTTCATAAAAATATGCATCGGTAGTATACCTTATTTCATTGTTCAAAGTATACTACTGATGCATAAAATTAAATTATTCTTATTAAAAAATAAATAAATTTAAAGACACTTAAGTATATTAAATTGCTCATTTAAAACTTCAATTATATTATGAGAACTATAATCTCCTTTGTTAATTAATAAGGCTATATTTATATCAATATCTATTTCATTTCCATCATAATAATATTTTTTATCCATTATATTCTTTCTTATCATTTCGATATCTTGTACTCCTACTTGACTATCCGTATTCCTAAGTACAATAAAAAATTCTTCATTTCCGCATCTAGCGACCCAGCCATTATTATTACCTATAGTTTTCATTAAAATATCAGCTGTTTCAAATATTAAATATTCTATTGCTTTATGCCCATGCCTATCTTTTATTAAATCTATTGACTCTAAACAAACTTTTATTATTGCCAGTGGTTTCTTACCATGATTACTTTCATGTATATCATTAGGTAAAGCTTCTTTCACATATCTTTCATTGTTTATACCTGTTAATCTATCAATAACATCTTTTTCATTCATCTTTTTTATAATACTAGCTATTTCTTCTTTATTTTTATTTTCAATATCTTCTACTAGTCCGCTATTGGTTATATCTTTGTACATTTCAACAACATATTTTTTAGAATCTACCACAATTGGTTGAGCAAAAGCCATAAATATTTTTTGGCTATTGTAATCAATTTTCATTTGGGGTTTGTCCTCATTATACGCCCTCATGGCTATGCAATTGGTGCACCTTTCATTTCTGTTCCAAAAATTATAACAATATTTAACCCTACTAACTTTTTTCTCATTATCTAATTCTAATATTCTTTTTGTAATCGGATTAATATAAGAAATCGAATCATACAGCTCATCTAACTTCAAAAAATCCCCTAGTTTATTGACCCTATCCTTCAATTTAATCTACCCCCATAAATTATAAATAAAATAAATTTATCCCTCACTCAATACATTATAAAAATACAAAAATCTATTATACTTCCCTAGTCCTTATAATCTCATAAAAAATCAATCCATGTATTCGTTTACATGATTAAATTCATTATTTTCTCTATCTATATAATAAACCACCTAAATCTTTTAATCAACTAGAATTTAAACTTAATTTTGTTATAAAAACAAAAGGCAGGAGAGTTCTGAACTATCCTGCCTAGTTAATTTTAAGTTGCAATTTTTTACACTATTTTTGTAAGCTTTCAATTCTTTCTACAACTGATTGAAGCATTTCCTTATATTTCTCCCCTTTTGCCTTTTCCTCTTCAACTACCTGAGCAGGAGCTTTTGCAATAAAGCCCTGATTAGATAGTTTCTTTTCAACTCTATCAATTTCTTTTTCAAGCTTTTCTTTTTCGCTGTTTAATCTTTGCAGCTCTTTTTCTAAATCTATAAGATCGAGCAGAGGCATAAACAATTCAGCTCCCTTTGTAACTGCTGAAACTGCATTTTCAGGAGCCCCATCCTTTGAAACTAAGAATTCAACTTCACTAGCTGATGCTAATTTTTCAAAATAAGTATTTCCTTTTGCAAAAGCATCTTTTGTGTCTTCTCCTGCATAAATCATAACCTTAGCTTTTCTTGAAGGTGGAACATTCATTTCAACCCTTACATTTCTAATAGCTTTAATAGCTTCTATGATGTATCCCATATCACTTTCAGCTTTTTCATCCTTTAAATCCTCAGTATATTGAGGCCAGCTAGAAATTGATATTGATTTAAAATCTGCATTTAAGTGCTGATATATTTCTTCAGTTATATATGGCATTGATGGGTGAAGCAATTGAAGTCCTATAGTTAAAACTTTATATAGTACATTAAATGCTATACCCTTTGCTTTTTCGTCTTCACCATACATAACAGGCTTAACAAGCTCAATGTACCAATCACAGAATTCAGTCCACATAAAGTCATAAACTTTTTGTGAAGCAATTCCCAATTCAAATTTCTCGATATTATCAGTTACTTCTTTAACTAATGTATTTGCTCTGGATAATATCCACTTATCTGCTAAGCTATAATCAGTATCTGCTTTGTACTTTTCCATTAAATCGAAGTCTATATTCATTAGAACAAATCTTGACGCATTCCAAATCTTATTAGCAAAATTTCTTGCTGCTTCAACCTTCTCCATTTTAAACCTAATGTCATTTCCAGGAGCATTTCCTGTAATCAACATAAATCTTAAGGCATCTGCACCATAAGTATCTATAACTTCTAATGGATCTACGCCATTACCTAGAGATTTAGACATTTTTCTTCCTTCTGCATCTCTTACTAAACCATGAATTAATACATTTTCAAATGGGATATCCCCCATATTATGTATACCTGAAAATACCATTCTAGCCACCCAGAAGAAGATGATATCATAACCTGTTACTAGTGTACTAGTAGGATAAAAATATTCTAAATCCTCTGTTTTATCTGGCCAGCCTAAGGTTGAGAATGGCCAAAGAGCAGAACTGAACCAAGTATCTAAAACGTCCTTATCCTGTCTCAAATTTGAAGATTCACATTTTGAACATTTATCAGGTGCATCTACTGAAACAATTATTTCTCCGCAATCTTGACAGTACCAAACTGGAATTCTATGTCCCCACCATAACTGTCTTGATATACACCAATCCTGAATGTTTTCCATCCAATTGAAGTATATCTTATCAAATCTCTCAGGAATAAATTTTGTTTTCTTTTCTTTAACTACATCTACAGCAGGTTTAGCTAAAGAGCCCATCTTTACATACCACTGTTTTGATATCATAGGTTCAATAGTTGTTCCACATCTATCATGAGTACTTACATTATGGGTATGATCTTTAATTTGCACTAAGAATCCTTGTTCTTTTAAATCCTCAACAATTAGTTTTCTAGCTTCGTATCTTTCAAGACCTGTATACTTTCCGTATCCCTCTGCAATTGTCCCATTTTCATTTAACATGATTATTTCAGGTAAATCGTGTCTTCTTCCAACCATATAGTCATTAGGATCATGCGCAGGAGTAATTTTAACAGCACCTGTACCAAATTCAACATCAACATATTCATCTGCTATAATAGGTATTTCTCTATTAACAAGAGGCAGCATTAATGTTTTACCAATTAAATGTTTAAATCTTTCATCTTCTGGATTAACTGCTACTGCAGTATCTCCAAGCATGGTTTCGGGTCTTGTAGTAGCAATCTCAAGATATTCATCTTTGCTTCCAACTACAGGATATTTTATATGCCAGAAATGACCTTCTTGTTCTTTATATTCTATTTCTGCATCTGATAATGCAGTTTGACATTTTGGGCACCAGTTGGTTATTCTATTTCCTTGATATATTAACCCTTCATTATAAAGCTTAACAAATACAGTTCTAACTGCCTTGTTTAATTTTTCATCCATTGTAAAGCTTTCTCTTGTAAAATCCGCTGAAACACCCATTTTCTTAAGCTGAGTCTTAATTCTATTTCTATAAGTGTCAGTCCACTCCCATACCTTTTCAAGGAAGGCTTCTCTTCCCATTTCTTTCTTATTAAGACCTTGTTTTAATAGCTCATTTTCAACTCTTACTTCAGTAGCTATACTTGCATGATCTTCCCCCGGCAGCCATAATGTACTGAAACCCTGCATTCTCTTAGTTCTTATTAAAAAATCCTGAAGTGCATTATCTAATGCATGACCTAAATGAAGCTGTCCAGTTATATTTGGAGGCGGCATCACAATAGTGTATGGCTTTTTACTTTTATCTACTTCAGGTGTAAAAAACCTTTCCTCTTCCCACCACTTGTAAATTCTTTCTTCAAATTCTTTAGGATCATAATTCTTAGCAATATTTTTTGAATCATCCATATTAACTTCCTCCTTGAAATACAAATATTTTAACCAATCAATCAAAAAATAAAAACGCTGTCATCCAATAAAGGACGACAGCGCGCGTTACCACCTTTTTTCTCACAGAAAAATACCATGAGCTCTCAAAATTATAACGATTAAGCTAACCGTCTTTGCTTACTATTATTTCAGCAAAGAAGCTCCGAAGCTACCTTCAGGACCATTCTTATAGAAAGTCTCCCAGCCAATGAACTTTCCTCTCTTAATAAGCTTTTGACCTTACTCCTCTTCATCAAAGCAGTATCCATATGTTTTTAGTTAAAATAAACTATTTTCTATTATAGCCAAATTTTATGTTCTGTCAAGCATTAACTAAAATACTTTAATAAGTTGATTATAATTCTACAGCAGCAGCTTCTCCTTCTGCAGTAAGTCTATTTTGCTCATTTTTCTCAAAGCTACTATTTTCTTGCTCGATATTCTTAAAAGCAGTAGAAAGCATAAGCTTAATTCTATTTAATTGATTTACTTCACTTGCCCCTGGATCATAATCTATAGCTGCAATATTGGCTTTAGGAAATCTTCTTTTTAGTTCTTTAATCATTCCTTTACCAGTAACATGGTTTGGTAAACATCCAAAAGGCTGCATGCAAACTATATTTTCCGCTCCGCTCTCAATTAGTTCTACCATTTCCGCAGTAAGGAACCATCCTTCACCTGTCTGATTACCTATGGATACAATGTCGGATACACAAGCAGCCAGTTCCGCAATACTTTTTGGAGGTTCAAATCTTTTGCTATTTCTGAGAGCTTTTTTCATTTCCCTTCTGTATCTCTCAATTACATCTATCATCACGTTACTTACTATCCTTGCCTTTCTGGTTCCTGATAAATATCTATGCTTATATCCTTGGTCAAAGGCAGAATATAATAAGAAGTCAGTTAAATCAGGCATAACAGCTTCTGCCCCTTCATCTTCAACAATCTGAACTACGTTATTATTAGCAGTAGGATGGAATTTTACTAATATTTCACCTACCAGACCTACTTTTGGCTTTCTCATTTCTATTATAGGTAGATTATCAAAATCATTTACAATATCCCTGATGTTTTTTCTATATTGACTCCAGTTACCACTTTCTACGGAAGCTTTACATCTATCTACCCATTTTTCATACAGTTCATTGGCTGAACCGTTGACTTTTTCATAAGGTCTTACTCTATATAAAACTCTCATAAGAAGATCACCATATATAAGAGCAATCATACTTTTGTTAACCATTGAAAGTGACACTTTAAATCCAGGGTTCTTTTCTAGGCCTTGGGCACTAAGTGATATAACTGGTATGTGCTCTAAACCGGCATCCTTTAAAGCCTTTCTTATGAAGCCAATATAATTTGTAGCTCTACAGCCTCCACCAGTCTGAGACATTAAAACTGAAGTATTATTTAAATCATATTTTCCTGATTTTAATGCTTCAATCAATTGTCCTACAACTATTATAGATGGATAGCACGCATCATTATTTACATATTTTAACCCTTCATCTACAGCCTTAGTATCCACAGAAGGCAATACCACCATATTGTAACCTGCTGCATTGAATGCAACCTCTAAAAATTGAAAATGAATTGGAGACATTTGAGGAACCAGTATTGTATGATTCTTCTTCATGTCCTCAGTAAATAGTACTCTTTCTTTAGCCTCCTCTATTCTGTGAGGAACAAAACCATCCCTGTCTCTTTCTTCCATAGCTGCTTTTAATGAACGTATTCTAATCTTTATAGCTCCTAAATTGTTGCCTTCATCTATTTTTATTACAGTATATATTTTTCCATAACTCTCTAATATTTCTTGAACCTGGTCTGTTGTTACAGCATCCAAACCGCAACCAAAGGAATTTAACTGTACGAGTTCCAAATTGCCTTGAGTTGCTACATAACTAGCTGCTGCATACAATCTAGAATGATATACCCATTGGTCAACAATCCTTAGAGGCCTCTCTACTTTTCCTAAATGCGCCAGGCAATCTTCTGTTAACACAGCCATTCCAAAGCTAGTTATCAATTCTGGAATACCATGATTAATTTCCGGATCAACATGATAAGGTCTTCCGGCTAAGACAATACCTTTTCTACCAGTTTCCTGCAGGTATTTTAACACTTCTTCACCTTTAAGTCTTATGTCTTCTCTAGCCTTTTCTTGCTCATCCCAAGCCTTTTCTACCGCACTAAAAATCTCAGATTTAGATAATCCTAGATCATTCAACTCCTCAAACAATCTCTTCTTTAATCTATTTTTATCATCTAGAGGTAAGAAAGGATTTCTAAAATCAATATCTCCACCTCTTAAACCATCCATATTATTTTTTAATGTCTCTGAGTAAGATGTAACTACAGGGCAGTTGTAGTGATCATTTGCACCATGTTGTTCCTTAAGCTCATATGGTATGCAAGGATAGAAAATAAATTTAACACCTCGATTCATTAATGCAGTCAAATGTCCATGAGTAATTTTTGCAGGATAACAAACAGATTCTGAAGGTATAGTTTCTATTCCCAGTTCATATATCGCTTTAGATGATCTAGGAGATAATTCTACCCTAAATCCTAACTCAGTAAAGAATGTATGCCAAAATGGATAATTTTCATATATGTTTAGAACTCTAGGTATACCAACTATCCCTCGAGTCGCTTGTTCCTTTGCTAAAGGTTTATATCCAAGCATCCTCTTATATTTATAATCATATAAATTAGGCATATCATTTTTCTTTACCTGATGACCTGCTCCTCTCTCACACCTATTACCAGACACAAATTGTCTTCCATCAGAGAACATATTTATTGTAAGCAGGCAGTTATTAGCACAAAGTCCACATCTCTTCATATTTAATTCTGTACTGAAATTTTCTAGTTCATTAACATGGATTAGTGTAGACTCTATACTTGCATCATATCTTTCCCTAGCAATTAAGGCTACACCAAAAGCACCCATGAGTCCTGCTATATCGGGCCTTACTACCTCTCTTTCAGAAATAAGTTCAAAAGCCCTTAGCACTGCATCATTGTAAAAGGTTCCCCCTTGTACAATAATTTTTTCACCTAATTCCTTAGGATTTCTTATTTTTATAACCTTAAAAATTGCATTCTTTATAACTGAATATGATAAACCAGCGGAAATATCTCCAACCTGTGCCCCTTCTTTTTGAGCTTGCTTAACCCTAGAATTCATAAACACAGTACATCTTGATCCTAAATCTACTGGATTATCTGCCAAAAGAGCTGAAGATGCAAATTCATCTATTCTCATATTTAGGGACTTAGCAAAAGTTTCTAAGAAAGAGCCGCATCCTGATGAACAAGCCTCATTAAGTAATATACTGTTTATTACCCCTTCTTTAATTCTTAAACATTTCATATCCTGACCACCAATGTCAAGTATGAAATCTACCCCTGGCAAAAAGAAATCTGATGCCTTATGATGAGCTATGGTTTCAACCTCTCCAATATCAACTTTTAGAGCTGCCTTAATTAGAGCCTCTCCATAACCAGTTACAGCAGAGTTTACTATCTTAGCTGTTTTAGGTAATTTAGAGTAAATTTCCTTTAATATTTTCACAATTAATTTTAATGGACTTCCTTCATTACTACCATAGAAGGAATATAGTAATTCCCCATGTTCAGATAATAATGCAACCTTAGTTGTAGTAGATCCAGCATCAATACCTAAAAAACAGTTTCCATTGTAAGTTTCAAGAGTAACTCTTTTAACTACATTTTTTGTATGTCTACCTCTAAAGCTATTAAATTCATCTTCATTATTAAATAAGGGTCTTAGTCTTTGAACCTCATGACTAGAGCTATCTTTTAAAGCCTCTAATCTTTCTTTAAGTTCAACAAAACTTATATAGCTTTCTTTTTTTGATGAAAGCGCTGCCCCCATAGCCACAAATAATTGAGAGTTATCAGGGAAAATCACTTGCTTTTCTGTTAAATTTAACGTTTTTATAAATCTTTCTCTTAGCTCAGATAAAAAATAAAGTGGTCCTCCTAGAAATGCCACATTTCCTCTTATAGGTTTACCACAAGCAAGTCCACTAATTGTTTGGTTTACAACTGCTTGGAAAATAGATGCTGCTATATCTTCCTTTGCAGCTCCCTCATTTAGAAGAGGTTGTACATCTGTCTTAGCAAAAACTCCACATCTAGCAGCTATTGGATATATTGTGGTGTGTTTCTTTGCTAAATCATTCAATCCTTGCGCATCTGTCTTTAGAAGTGAAGCCATCTGATCTATAAAAGCCCCTGTTCCTCCAGCACAAGTACCGTTCATCCTTTGATCTATATTTCCATCAAAATATGTTATCTTCGCATCTTCTCCACCCAATTCAATTGCTACGTCAGTTTCAGATATAAATTCTTCAATCGTAGATGTACATGCTATTACCTCTTGAATAAAAGGAATATTCAACCACTTAGAAACTGACAATCCACCTGAACCAGTAACCATGACTGTTGCTTTTGAATCTGCAAAACCTTCATAAACGTGATTAATTAATTTAATAATTGCACTTTTTATATCTGAAAAATGTCTTTCATATTTACCATAAACAATATTATCTTGATCGTCCATTACAACCAATTTAACTGTAGTTGATCCTACATCTAAACCTAAATGTAATTTTTCTTTCATATTACCCTTCCCATTCCACATAATTTATAAATAACATAATAACTAATTATTTTTATCAAATGCTAAAATTTATTATATCATATAATCATTAGTTAAGAATAGTTTTTTCGCACTTTTATAATTGTCTACAATACTTAGTGTAATAATTTGTATTATGAGAATAAGGACATCAGTCTTATTAATACAAAACCAATGCCCTCATTATTATTTCTGAGATTTATACTTCTTATCAACAGTTTCAGGGTTTATTCTATCTAACTCTTCCTTAGGAAGTATAGATAATATCTCCCATGCCAAATCTAGAGTTTCTTCCATACTTCGTTCTTCTCGGTAGTGTTGTTTTAAAAACTTACTTTCAAACTCACTTCCAAATTTCAAGTATATTTTATCTATGTCTGTGAGTTCATCCTCACCTACTACTTGAGAAAGTGCTATTACATCCTGAACATGAGAATATGATGTAAATATTTGATTTGATACTTCTGCATGATCATCTCTTGTGTACCCTTTTCCAATTCCATCTTTCATTAACTTTGATAATGATGGTAGTATATTTACTGGTGGATAAATATTTCTCTGAAATACCCCTCTACTTAATATTATTTGTCCATCAGTTATATAGCCAGTCAAATCTGGAATAGGATGAGTTATATCGTCATTTGGCATAGTTACTATAGGAATTTGTGTTATTGAACCTTTCTTTCCATCTATCATACCTGCTCTCTCATATAATGTAGCAAGATCAGAGTACAGATATCCTGGGTACCCTTTTTTGCATGCTACATCTTCCCTCAAGGAGGATAATTCTCTAAGTGCTTCACAGTAACTTGTCATATCTGTCATAATGACTAATACATGCATATCCTCTTCAAAAGCTAAATATTCAGCAGCGGTTAATGCACATCTGGGAGCGACTATTCTCTCAACTATAGGATCCTCTGCTAGATTTGTGAACATTACAACTCGATTTAGTACCCCTGCATCCTTGAAATTTTTTCTAAATAAATCAGCTTCTACTTCACTTACCCCCATAGCCGCGAATACAATTGCAAATTTGTCCGTATTATCACTATTAATTTTCGCCTGTCTTACAATCTGAGCTGCTAACTCATTGTGAGGCATACCATTGGCGGTAAATATAGGAAGCTTTTGCCCTCGTATTAATGTTGTTAGACAATCAATAGATGAAATTCCTGTTTGGATAAAGTTTCTGGGATTCGTTTTTATTGAAGGATTCATTGGTCTTCCATTTACATTATATTTTTTTTCGTAGTTAATATTTGTACCACCATCCCTAGGCTCACCTAATCCATTAAACTCTCTACCCAATATTTCTTTAGATAAAGGAATCTCTAATGGTTTACCAGTAAATGAAACAGACGTATGCTCTGCCGAAATAACCTCAATGGGTTCAAACACCTGAATAACCGTTCTATTCCCTTGTATTTGAACGATCTTCCCCTTTTTTCTATACTTACCATCTACAATAATATCTACCACTTCATCGTATGCTGCATCTTTAACATCAGAAAGAACAATTAAAGGACCTTGTACTTTATTTAACAGTAAATATTCTTTTCGCACTATTTAACCTGATATAAAACCAGGTTCTTCACCGCCTTTCAAAACCTCTTATTGTACAGTTTTGTATATCAAAATCTTGATTTCATCACAAGAGTTGAGTGCTGTTAATACTTATGAAATTTTGAGTAGAGCTATGTTTATTCTATTTATTAGAAATAATTCTTGTCCTATGTCTTCAAATATGTTCCATAATAATTATATAAATTATACCTAGTTGCAAAATTTTTTAGGCACTTAATTTTTATAAATATCTTTTAAAACCTTTCTGCTATTAGCTCCTTGTTCTCCTACTTGTATCACCTTCTCATTAATAATCTTACCTCTCTGATACATTAGTATATGAATAGGTACTAGTGATTTATGACAACATACAAGGCATTTAGTAGTTGTATCATATATATTTGTAGTAAATTGAAATAAAATTTAGTGAATAAATTATTACCATATGGATATAAATGTAAATAGGACAACTATTTTTATGGAATAGAAAGGTGGGAACTAATGAATTATTTTGAAAAAGCAAATATTCTTTATGGAAAGAAAGACTATAAAAGAGCCCTGGCCCTGTATAAAAAGGCAATCGAGTTTAAAGATAATGAGGCTGCAGCCTTATATAATTCTGCCGTTTGTCTAATAAAGCTTAAGGAATATGAAAATGCCATCCTACTACTAAAATCTGCTATAAATTTAAAGCAAGACAGCCGATATTTTTTTAATTTAGGATATTGTTACGCTATGTTAAACAATAAAAAAAAGGCCTTACTATATTTTAATACTGCCTGGTCCTTGGATAATTCAGATGACGACTGTGAAAAAGCGATAAATATGATAATTCATTCTATACGAAAGAAGGCAATTTAATCAAATGCAATATTAATACAAATACCTGTTATATAAATAAAACCCTGTGCTGAAACCACAGGGCTTTATTAAATAAATATTAAATTTATTATAAAGTTCTAAACTCATAACCTTTTTCTTTTAGGTAATCTAGTATTATTGGAAGGGCTTGTACAGTAGTAGTCTTTGCTTGAGCATCATGCATTAATATAACTACATGTTCCTGATTTCCCACAGTATTCTTTAGCTCACCTACTAATTTATCAACAGGTACATAAGGATGTTCTGCATCTCCATTCAATGCATTCCAATCCACATGATGATAGCCTGCCTTCTCAATTTCTGCAACAAATCCTTTATTAACAGATGTTGATCCGCCTGGAAATCTAATAATTGACTTGTTATAACCTTCATCCCCCACAATACCGCTAATAACTTGTGCACACTTTGCAATATCACTAAGGTAGCTATTAGGATTAACATAAATAATTCTCTGATCGTGAGAATAACTATGCACAGCTAGTTCATGACCCTCATTTCTTTCCCTAACAAGTAATTGAGGATTCATTTCGGCATTTCTACCTATTATAAAGAATGTAGCCTTTATATTATACCTCTTTAGAATATCTAATATTTGAGGTGTATTATTCGGCGATGGACCATCATCAAAAGTTACATATGCAACCTTGTGACCATCACTGTTGTAAGGATTAACAAAGGAATGATTCACAGGTTGATTACTTTGGTTCCTAGGGTCATTATTTTGATCCCTAGGTTCATTTTTTTCTATTGCTACATGGGACCTGTCTACATTAGCACTTTTTAAATGCCTGTTATTCGGAGCATCCTTATCTGCAGCATTTACTATGCTTTTCTTCGCAAAAAAATACTTATTTCCAACTATATATGAGACAGTAAAAAGAGCAACAATAGAAACTAATATAATTGTAGAATAGATTACTACTCTTTTTTTACCTATTCCATTTTTCAAACCCATCTTATCCCCTCCCAATTCTGCACAAGTTCATTATACTTATCAATTGAAATCATTCAATAGAAATATAGATTATTTTACATTTATTTTACCATTCACCAATTACCTGACTGCCTCTATGATCAACAGCAAATACTGTTGTATCAAAATAGTTGCCTCCACTAGCAAAAGTGCAATCAACATTTATCCATCTATTTTCTTCAGTAATAAACACCTGATTCCAAGCATGACTAACCCAGTTTACACCATTAAAGCCTTGTCCAGTAACAATTCTCACCTTAATACCATCTGCTCTGCACATAGCAGTATATAAGGAAGCATAATCAAAACATATTCCTTTTCTAGTGGCAAACGTAGGAATAGCACCAGATTCAACGTTATAGTCATTATTTAAAACCTTATTTGCCTTTTCATTATCATAGGAAATATTTTTTCCTACCCAGTTATATAACCGCCTAGCCTTTGAAATAGTCTTTGTTTCATTGCCAACTAATTCTTTTGCATAACTATCTATTTCACTATTCGATTTTATAGCTTGATCCAAAGTAATACCATTATAGTATATAACTACATTTTTATTATTTAATGTGCTAATATCAGGCAGTGAATTGGTATCAATGTTAATTCCATTTGAATCCTTAATAACTACCTTAAAGGAATTATCAATGATTGAGGGGAGACTTTTTGCAATTGTTGAATTAGTAACTGGTAATACTACATTTTCACATAAATATTTATAGGGCTTAGATGAGTCTAAGTATTTAGTGAATTGTTTATTTGTATTAAACATTGAAAATATATTTAAACAAAAAGTTACTAGAAGAAGATAACATATTCCTGCTGGTACTTCAGTTAATGCGCTTAATATTCGTTTGTTACCTTCTCCAGCCACTGAGGTCTCTAATCTATCTAGAATACGAAATATTGTAATTTTATTAATAAAAATTAGTATTGCCTTTACAAGAACATAAAGCACGTAAATCATTAATGGCATCACTATTATATATAGGGCTATTGGATTCTTTTGAATAAATTCAGTTACCTTTTGAGGGATGTTTTCATAAATAATACTGTAATATTTATTGCTGCGAATTATAAAAATTTGCTTTGATAAATGAATGCCTACAGCAAGTGCTAACAAAAATGAAATACTCTTACATATTCCTTCCAGGTTTCTCTTAATACTATTTGAAGAATACTTTGAGAGTAGTCCCAAAACTATAGGAAACAAAAAACTAATTGCCAGAATTAAAGTAACAGCATTAACCTTCATGTAAACTCACCACCTTCAAATTCATCATCAATTATATTCCTCACTGCAATTTTCACCTGTTCCCATGAATAACCTCGTCTTAAAAGATATTCACAGAGTTTCTTGTATAATTTAGCACTATTTTTCTCAGACTTTATTAGAATCTCATAGCGTTTTACTCCAATATCGTAGATTTTTTTCAAATCAGCTTCCTGATCAACAATACTTTCTTCCTTATTGGTTTCGTTACTGTCTGCTTGTAGTTGCTTTAGCTTATTTACTATGCTCTCTACTATTTCATAATTATATCCATTTCTCATAAGATAATCAGCTATTTTTTTTAATTTCTTAATTTGATTTTTTTCACTTTTTTCCAAAATGTTATATTTCTTTAGAGCTAAATTTCCTGCCGTTTCCTCTTCTAGTAGACAGCTGATATCATTTAGTTTTCTCACCAACAAATCTTCAGAAATGCCCTTTTTAATAAGAGCATATTTAATTTTATTCCTACCGCTGCTCTTTATTTTATCGTGTATATACATTTCAGTGAATTTTTCGTCATTCACAAAACCATATTCCTTTAAGAATTCAATAACTTTATCAATAACTGTTATTAGGTAACCTTTTTTCAACAGACTATCACGCATCTCTTTTTCGGTCTTATAGGCTTTTTCAATAGTTTTCAGAGCTTGATTCTTAGCATCTAAATAATTCTCTTCATAAACTATTTCCTTAAGCTCTTCCAGATCTATTGAAATTCCCGATTTTATATTGTATTTATAAACAATCTCAGCACTACATGAGAATGCATATTCTCCATTCAAATACACATTAACCCTATCTTTTCTTCTTTTTTGTGACTCTACCTTAGTTACCTTATTTACTTCCATATTAATCACTCTCTTTAGGAAATAATATGTGCACCGTTGGCTTATTAAATACCAATTTAGCAACTCCATAAATATCCTCTTTTTTTATGATTTCTAAATTTTCCATATCAACAAGAAATTCATATATATCATCTCCATCAATAATCTGATGGATAACATAATTACATAAGTCTGTTGTATCCTCAATAGTAGAAATCACTGCAGTCTTTAAAACCTTTTTCATAAGAGAAATTATATTTTCATTAAATACTATTTTCTCCTCTACTACATCCTTAATACATCCGTCAATGCAATCTAAAGTCTCTTGAACATTTTCCTTAGACACAGCAGTATATATATATAATGTCTTTACATACTTAGTTGTATCTATATCAGAATAAATATCATATGCCAATCCTCTTTTTTCTCTAACCTCCCTAAATAATATGGAGTTTGTGCTCTCGCCGAATTTATGTTCAAGAATTTTTAATGCTAATTCTTGCTTCCTATCTAACCCATGAAAAGTAAATACATAAATTATACTGCTTTGTTCAATGTCATTTTTATAGGAAATTTTTTTAGTATTTATATTATTCTCAATTTCAACCTTTTCCCTACAAAACTTTTTAAATTTCCAGTTCCCAAAACAGTTCTGTATCATTGAAAAAACCTGACTATGTTCAAATGGTGAAACCACAACAATATAACAATTATTAGGCACATAATATCTATTATAAAATTTCAACAATTCTTCTCTGGTAAACTTTTTAACGGTTTTTTCATCACCTATAGCATCATACCTTAAAGGACTGATTTTGAATGCCGCCTCATTAGCCCTTTTATAACTGTAGTCTTCCACATCATCCTTACTTGTCCGTATCTCAGCTAAAATAACATCTCTTTCCTTATCTATTTCTTCCTGAGGAAAATTAGAATATTGGAGCATATCTGCTAAGAGTTCAATAGATAATCCAAGCTCCTCGCATAATGCAGTTATACTGTATACGGTGCAGTTATAGTCTGTGTAAGCATTATACTCCCCCCCTAATTGTTCTAATTCGTTATTTAATTGCTCATTACTTCGATTTATGGTGCCCTTAAATAACATATGTTCAATAAAATGTGATACACCCTTTTGTTCTTTCCTCTCATATAGAGAGCCCATCTTTACACCAGCATGAATAGATGCTAATTGAGTGTCCTTTCTAATAGTAACCAATTTAACACCATTTTCAAGGGTATGTTCTTTAGTATCAAAAATATCTCTATCCATATTTACTCCTTTAAAATAAAACATATACACTTATAAAAATAGATTATACAAACCTATTATAAATCCTAAATGAAAAAATAAAAAGTACATTATTTAAACCAATAATGCACTTTAACTAAATATTAAAAACTATGTTTATTGTGCTGTTAAAACTTCCTTAATACCTTTATAGTCTAATCTTGCTACGCTGAGCAATTCTCCACAAACACTTAGCACTAATGAATAGTCCAAATTATCCGTTAGTAATGAATGAGTTAAATTTATAGTGCCCTGATCATCTATATAGAACTTAGCATTCCTTCTCCATGAATTTAACACATTAATTTTTTTATATATTGCTAGAGTATCTTTTATATCGTTTACATTGCCTAGAGAAGTAACATACATATCTACACAATTCAATGTATCTGGAAAAGAAATTATTATAGTCACTGTTTCTTCCTCAACCAGTTGATACATATACATTAATGTTCTATCCTCAAGTTCTTGAATTTGTATATTCTCCATTGGGAATTCTCTTCCTTCTAAATATTTCTTAAATGCTTCGGCTCTTGTATTCATAAGTGCCTTCCTCCTTGTGATGAAAATTTCAAAATTCAGTATTTTGTTATATTATATCATATTGAATATAATTTTATATACATTGTATGAAAAATTATGTATTTTTCTAAAAGTGATTAAGATATCATAGTAATATTAAATAAATATTTGTCATTAACACAGGATTTTTTTATTAAACTGTAGTAAAATAATAATAAATATTATAATTGTATGGAGGTTAAACATGAGAAGAAGACGAAAAAAAACTTCAATTAATAAGCCACTGCTAATCATAAGCTTATTTATTATTTTAGCATGTATAGGTATATTATACAGTATTTTTCTTAAGGGTTCAGATAATAACATTAAGCAAAATAAGACTTCTTTAAGTACAAGCACTGATTCTTATGATTCAAGTAACAATAAAGATGATTCAGAGAATAAATCTAACAATTTAACTAATGCTACCAAAAATACTTCTACAAAAGATGCTCAAAATGCAACCACTGCTAAAGACAATAGTGACAAAACCAGCAATCTTACTAACAACTCAAGTAAAGTTTCCTCTGATAATTCAAGTAGTACTGATAAAGATACTAAAAGTACATCAAATACCTTAACAGAAGACGGTGCAAAACAAATTATACTTACCAAAATAAGCAAACCTAATGCTCCTGTTAATGTTAACTACGATCATTCTCAACAGCGAGATGGCAAAAGTTTTTATGTATTCCAAGTTTCCACTAAAACAACTAATGAAAATCTTAGGGATACACTTGGTTGGTTCTATGTAGATCAATCTAATGGTGATGTTTATAGCTGGGATCTAATAAATGACACTCTATCTCGAGTAAAATAAAAAAAACCCCTTTGAAAGGGTTTTTTTTTATCTCATATATATTTTATAGTTTATATTTGGGAATATATTATCCAATGATTCTAGTTTATTTAATAATTTAGGCTCAATAGTATTTTTAGTTATATCATCATATATTCTATTGAAGCGGTCTAAATGAGTATTGATTCTTTTCACCGCATATTGAACAGTAGTATTATTCTTAATAATAAACGGCCAATCAGAAGATTCTGCTAACATAAGTTCTCTTGCTGCTTGATTCAAGGCTCTTCTCTGAATGTCGCTTGGGTTAGTATAGGTATTAGCAAGTCTGACCATTTTCTCTTCACATCTATGAAGATCTCTATAAATCCAATGGTTTGAAGTATTTAACCATACCGAATAATCACTATTTTCACCCCAACTTGATGGGCTAGGGCTGCAGCATTGAACCATTGGGTATTTTGCTAAATATTCAGATGGGGTTATCATTTCGTAACTAGTCCAATCTTCTGCAGTCTTTCTAATAAAGGCATTTATAAAATCAGGACCTTCAAACCACCAATGTCCGTATAATTCAGTATCGTATGGACATAAAATAATTGGAGGCTTATCCATATGTTCACTTAATCCATTGATTTGATCATGTCTGGAACCAGCAAAATGAGTGGCATGTTCCCATACTTTTCCTATAGCAGCATCTCTATTATAATACTCTTTATTTTCTGTACTGCCAGTAATTCTATAGTATTTTATTCCTGTATCAAGTCTAATACCATCAACATTTATATAAGGTCCTATATAATCCATAGGGAGTTCATAACCTATATCTCTATAAAATTCCCTATAGTTGTATTCTCCTGGATATCCAAAAAAGTCACTCCATACTTGGTATGAGGAATCCATGTCTCTACCAAAAGTACAGATACCATTTGGAGTTGCTATTGGTGCAGCAGTACCATATCTAGGTCTAGGTGAAGCATAAAGCACTGCCTTACTTTCTGATATAAAATATTTAATTCCAACTTCTTTAAGCACAGGATCTAATGCATATGTATATGCACACTCTGGAAGCCAAATTCCATTTGGAGCATGACCCATTGTGTCTATGTAAGACTGAACACCTGTTGCTAGCTGAGCTTTAACAGCCTCTGGATTAATTGTTATAAGCGGTAATAATGCATGAGTTGCAGAACAAGTTATTACTTCTAAGCAGCCTAGCTTGTCGAACTTTTTAAATGCATTCATTAAATTGTAATCATAATCTTTATAAGTTTCTTTTAAACCATTAAATCTATCATTGTAAAAATGAGCAACTTTATTTAGTTCTTGATTATCCTTAGTTCTAACTAATTCTTTTTCGGATAATTCTATAGATTTATTTAAATATTCTAAATATCTCTTATTTAGATATTCATCTTGAAGCATTGCCATAAGGGGTGGTGTTATTGACATTGTAATTTTAAATTTAATATTATCCCTAAGTAACCCATCATATACTTGAATAAGAGGAATATAACATTCACTCATAGCTTCAAACAGCCATCTTTCTTCAAGTGCATCTTTCATTTCAGGGTGTCTAATATAAGGCATATGGCTGTGCAAAACCATTGCAACATACCCTTTTTTCACACGTATCCCTCCTAGTAATCATACATAATTTGCGAAGAAATTGTTATATTTTCATATTTTCTTAAAATTTCTTCCACATAATAATTAAAAAAATCATTCCGGTAATTACTTGAATATATTATTAATTTTGGATAAAATTCAATTTTTTTTTAGTTCCATGAATGGGTAAGGCTTCATCTCCTTATGGATAGCCTCATTGTTATCATCACTAGTTAATACAGGTAATTTATTGTCCCAATCCCCAAAATTTTGTGATACATCTACAAAATAAACAGCTGTATCCCCTGATTGATGTGCCCTAGGTGTAGTTACAGTATTGGATATTGCAAAAGCCGCAAAAGTATTATCTGGCAACATCCTACCAAGTTTAACAAAGACGTCCAAATCATCTCTATCCAATTTTATATACCAGTTATTTGCAAAATTATCGATAAATATTGTTTTTATCTCTTTCGCATTTCCATTTTCTACGGAATAAACCTTTAAAACTGGTTTAGAATTTCTCCATGAATTTTCACCATATCTGTCTTGGAATTCTTTCTTAGTCATAGCAGAAACATTAAAATAACAAAATACATTGTGTGAATTTTGGACCATTAAAACTAATATGGACTTATCATCATTTAACATATCCTCACCTCTGTTCTTTACATACTAGTTAATATAGTAATTATACCCTATATTTCCATGTGTGTCACCTGGTACTTTTAGAAAACTTGTACTAATCAGGCTAAAATTTTGGAATTATATTCCTGGCATTTTTTGTATATTTTTATTTCTCTCACACACATTTATCATTATACCATATTTTTACAGTTATGTACATATACTATATTAAATAAATTTATATCAGGAGTGAACTAAAGTGTCAATATTCAAAAAACTAGTATTTTTTCTAATAATACTATTAGTTTTCGGCATTATAATTGTATACTGTATATATAATTATCAAATCAACAATGTAATTAGCATAAATTATTCAATATGATTTGTAAAAATAAAAGGCGATGGAAATTAATCTAATCTCCTTCGCCATTCATTTTAGTATTTAATAAACAATTTAGAATAACAGTCCAATTTTTTTAAAGGTATTAGTTCTTCATCTTGTTCTATATATTTCCTAAACTCTGGGTATATTTTAACTGCAGTCTCCAAGTCCTTAAAGGCGTTGACTAAATTACCTAAACCTACAAAAAAACATGCCCTGTTATAATATAGAAAACCTTCATCAGGATTCTTGGTAATCCCATCACTAATAACCTCCAAAGCCTCGGAATAATTGTTTCTATTCTTATATATAATAAATAGGTTCAAATAAGTATATGGATACTTATCATTATAGGATAACGACAAGTAGTATAGCCTTATGGCTTCCTCTTCATTCTTAAGTTTGCCCATTATCACTGCTTTATTAAACAATGCCATATAGTTACGACAATCAATTTCCAAGGCCTGATTTACCATCTCAAGTGCTTTATCATATATACCTATTTCTTCATATATTGAACTCAAATTTGTATAGGACCAGAAATCATTACTGTTTATTTCAATTACCTTATTATAATAATATATTGCTCTTTCTTTTTTCCCTAAAACATCATAAGCCCCTGCCAGAAAAAAATATGCTCTTTCATATAATGGGTTTATTTCAATAGCCTTTTCATAATATTGTACAGCCTCTTCATATCTTTCTCTATTGTCGTAAGTAATAGCTATACCATAGTATGCTCTTTCGTCCTCGGCAAATCGAAGGATTTCTCTAAACTTTTCTTCTGCTAAAGAGTATTCTCCTAATTCATCATATAACAACGCCATCTTAAGAAGCAATTCTATATCCGTTTTACCCTCTGGATAATTATATCCCTTCTTATAGAATTCTAAGGCCTTACCAAACAATCCTTTCTCATAGAAATCTTCTCCTATTATTCTATAATTATCAACCTGATATTTTAGAGAATTCATATAGTATCTCCTTTTTAGCTTATTTCAAACTGCATATTATATAGCATGGAATAAATTCCTTCCTTATCTAGCAATTCATCATGAGTTCCAGTCTCTTTTACACCTTCCTCAGTTAGCACTAAGATTTCATCAGCATTTCTAATAGTACTTAACCTATGTGCAATTACTATTGTTGTTCTATTCTTGGAAAGCTCATCTAAAGATTTCTGAATATATTTCTCACTTTCATTATCAAGAGCTGACGTTGCTTCATCCAAAATTAGAATTGATGGATTCTTCAAGAAAACTCTGGCAATTGATATTCTTTGCTTTTGACCTCCTGAGAGTTTTACTCCTCTCTCTCCAACATAGGTATCATATCCATTTTCTAAAGACATTATGAAATCATGGGCATTAGCCTTTTTTGCAGCTTCTACAATATCTTCATCAGTCATCTCAGTGTTACCATAAGCAATATTTTCCTTGATAGTGCCTGAAAACATGTAAACGTCTTGTTGTACTATTCCAATATTATTTCTAAGAGATTTTAATTTAAAGTCTCTTATATCTATTCCATCAATTTTTATAATCCCTTTATCTATCTCATAAAATCTTGGAATTATACTGCAAAATGTTGTTTTACCACTTCCAGAAGGTCCAACTATAGCTACAGTTTTTCCTGCTTTAATGTTTATATTAATATTATCAAGTATAGTATTCTTATTATCATAACTGAAAGAAACATTATCAAAACATATTTCTCCCTTTACCTTTGGAACATCAATTGCATTGTACCTATCTGAAATATCTGGTTCTGTATTCATTATTTCTTGAAATCTCTCAAATCCGGTTATTCCTCTTTGATATTGCTCAGTAAAGTTAACAAGTTTATCTATTGGATTCAGAAAGATATTTATATATAAAATATAAACCACTAGATCAGCTGTCTTAAACTCACCTGTACTTATAAATAACCCTCCTAATAGGATTACTGCTAGATATAATATTCCTTGGAATAAGCCATTCATGCTGAAAAATTTACCCATTATAAAATATCCTACTTCCTTTGTAACCAAGAACTGCTTATTACCATTTTCAAATTTAGACTTTTCTATTTCTTCATTTGAAAATGATTTTACAACTCGTATTCCGGATAAACTATCCTGAATTTGTGCATTTACATCTGCAATCTTTTCTCTATTTTTCTTAAATATGTTTTTCATCTTTTTGTTATATAAATAAGAAACATAAATCATAAAAAATGTTAAACAAAACAGTGTAGCAGTTATTTTCATATTAACTCTAGCAAGTATAACAAAAGAACCTAATATTTTTAATATAGATATAAATATATCTTCAGGACCATGGTGAGCAAGTTCTGAGATATCAAAAAGGTCTGTTACAATTCTAGACATTAGCTTTCCTGTATTATTATTGTCATAGAAAGAAAAGGATAGCTTCTGGAGATGACCAAATATATCTCTTCTCATATCTGCTTCCATTCTGGCTCCCATAATATGCCCCCAGGAAGTTATGTAATATTGACAGAAATACTTCACAATATACATAAACAGCAATGCCGCTCCCACCCACAAAATATAATTAATTATTTGCATTTTATCTTTACCATATAAATTGTTTAATAATTTACTTACTATTATGGGAAATGCTAAGTCTATGACGGACAGTATTAATGCACAAAACATGTCCATAAAAAACATTGTCTTATATGGCTTATAATAGCTAATAAACTCCTTTATAGTTTTCATAAAACACCTCCATGTTAGTTTAACGATTATTACAAGTATATTGTTTAATGTTTCTAAATGTATAACTATTGCTAACAATTAATTTTAACTGTGTAAGTGAAAATTCTCAACCCTTAATTTATTTTATATAATAAAAAACACAGCCGAAACTGTGTTTTTCATAATCAAACAAAACTATAGCTTAAACTTATTAATATCATCCATCATTTTTATTGTAGTATTTTTTAATGCATCTGCAGATGCAGCTACCTCTTCTGATGAAGAACTCATCTCTTCAGTGGATGCAGTTATTAGTTGCGCCGAGGCTGATACCTCTTCAGCAACAGAGGAAGCTCCCTCTATCTTTTGTAAAATACCATTCTTATCTTTATTTATTTTTTCTGCAAAATTATTCAGCACTTCAATTTTAGGAGTAATAATATCAACTGATTGAACAATCCTTTTAAAGGATGTAATTGATGATTCTATATCATTTGATTCATTATTCATCTCAAAGCTCATTGATTCAGTATTAGAAACTATAATCTTTGTATCATTTGCTATAATACTTATAAGTTTATTAATATTTTCTGAGGATTTCTTGCTTTGTTCTGCTAGTTTTCTTATTTCCTCCGCAACTACTGCAAATCCTTTGCCTGATTCACCCGCTCTAGCTGCTTCTATAGCTGCATTTAACGCAAGAAGATTGGTTTGATCTGCTATACTATTTATTAAAGCCGTTATTTCATTAACTTTATTGATATTATCACCAAAGCCATTTATTTTATTTACAAACTCTTTAAAGGAATTACTCATATCGGCTACTGAGTTAATAAGCTTTTGCATCTTACCATTACTTCCATTAGCCATTATGTTTATCTCTCTTGAGGCTGCGTCTATCTCCTCAATTTGATGTACCATAATATCAATGTCACTGCTGAATCTACTTAGTATTTCGGTAATCCCAATAAGATCATTAGCCTGTTCCTCAGTACCTTTAGACACATCTGTAATTGCAGTTGCTACACTTTCAGCAGAACAAGCCATTTCACCTGATACCTGAGTTAGACTTTCGGCATGCTTGTTAATATTATCGGATATATCTTTAATCCCCAGGAACATGCCTTTAATCGAATTTTGCATATATTCTGCAGCCTTTACCAAATCTCCAACCTCGTCAGTTCTTCTTATAAGCCTCTGTGAAACACCTATTGATAAATCTCCTTTTGAAACTAAACTTAAGTGTTCAACTGCTGATCTTAATGAATCAGATATGCTGCCGGTAACCCTTAACGCTATAATCATAGCCAAAATAATTGCTAATAAGGCTATGGAAACTATAGATATCATCAGTGTATTAATCTCTGCATTTAATTGACTTTTAGGAATCCCTAAGAAAATCATACCTATATTATTACCGTTTTCATCCTTTATAGGAGAATAAATAACCTGATGAGGTACATTAACAACCATTGCCTCACCTGTATACACTTCTCCTTTTTGCAGAACGGCTTGAACAACTGCTTGAGCTGCTTTGGTTCCCACAGCTCTGTTTCCATTATTTTTTATCGTAGTAGCCACCCTAGTATCTTTTAAGAAAAAAGTAACCTCTGTTGAAGTATCCTTTTTTATCATATCAACCAAATTGTTGTTGTCATTTATTAATTGATCACCTTTAAATAAATTATCACCTTGAGCTTTCCAACTGCCTTTATATTTTTCATTAATTAAACTATTTACTAAGTTTTCTTCGGCATTTAGCTGTTGTTGTAAATTTAACATAATTGCTTTGTTTACTTGATAATCAACAATTACAAGTAGAGTTGCAACCAAGAAAAGTATTACAGAAACTATCAAGGTAATTATTTTTCCTCTTATCTTAAGCTTTTTCATGTTTCATCCCCCATCTTAATTAAATAATACTTACTAGACTTGTACATTAAATTGGGACGTTTTAACTTGGCTTTAAAGCCAAGAATTACATTACCAAATTATATATAAGAGCATAAATCGGCCCCATGTGTTAATTTATTGTTGTCCAGACAAATAACTAATGAGAGGTCAATTTATACCTGAACTAATATTAAACCAAGATGATAAAATAATTAAATATATATCTGAGTTAATTTACCATACTCTTCTTCGTTACAGAATCATATGGTAAATATGATCTCAGGTATTGTTTTAACTGAAGTTAACTATCTTCTGATTGATGATTGATATACTTCAGGCAAGGTAATGCTCTATGCTCTAAAAAAAGGCTATCACACTATTGGTAGATTGGAGTCCAATAGAGTTGTTTTTCAAGCTGGATTGGAGACAAATCTAAAAGACTTCTCAAGACTTGCAAGTCCAGGTGAAACCCACCCCGTTACAGTGGAAAACACTACTTACTATGTTTATCGCTACGAAGGTAAAATAAACGATCTTGAGAATACTGTCATACTTATCAGCTGGAGTAAAAAAGACTTATCTGACAAACCAGTATTTATAATATCTACCGATATAACTCTTGAGGATAATATGATAATATCCTACTACCAAAAACGTTGGGATATTGAGGTTAGCTACAGATATCAGAAGAACTCCTTTGGATTTGATCAATTTCAAGTATTGTGTTCAAAATGATATGGATATAAATTCAACATTTGCTTAGCTAGGCCTAGCGGCGTAACCTTTTCCATCAAGTGCACAAGTCTAGTAATACTTAGTTAAAATTCTATAGTATTATTTGATTCATGTCTAGCATATTTTATAATTTAATTTAAATTTATCTATAATTGGATTCATTAACCACAGGAAATGATGACCAAAATTCACCTTTACTACACAATGTGCTAAAAAAATGTACATATAAAAAATAACAGAGCACATAATGTCTAATAAAATCATCATATGCTCTGTTATACTAAAATTTGTCTGCCACTTTTTTCGCCTGTAGTATAGCACTATTTTTAATATTCTCTCTTTCACTAGGATTCTGATCTGCTCTCTCAATAAATATTGCCTCAATGTAAGTAACTCCAAGAAAATTAAACAGCGACTTTATATATTTATGGCTAAAATCCAAATTCTGTCCAGGTCCTTCTGAATATACACCACCGCTGGCTTGAATGTGAAGAGCTTTCTTATCCTTCAATAGTCCTTCTGGGCCATGTTCTGTATATTTAAATGTTTTTCCTGCTATGCAAACAGTATCTATATATGCTTTCATCATTGGAGGAACAGATAAATTCCACATAGGTGTTGCAACAACATACTTATCTGCATTTATGAATTGAGTTGTTAGATGATTAAAATTAGAAATTGCATCCTTTTCCTCATTAGTAAGTTCACCAAAGCCATCATCACTTTCAAGTTTGTTCCACCCATTTAGAACATACTCATCAATAAATGGTATATTTATTTTATATAAGTGAATTTCAATAATCTCATCGGAAGGGTTTTTCTTTTTATACTCATTGATAAATTCTCTTCCCACTGTGAGGCTCAATGACAGCTCCTCGGGTTTTGGGTTTGCCGTAATATATAAAACCTTACTCATGTATTTTCTCCCTTCATTAATTAATTTTCATAATGCAATAAAAACCAGAAATTATTCTGGTTTTTATTGCTAATGTCCACTTTCCCCTTCTGCTCTTCTCTTTTCTCCATTTACATTGAATTTATTAAAGGCAAATTCTTTTCTTTCCAATACTTGTTCTGTCATGGAAGTTTTAGCATCTTCGTCGTGATCTCTAACACTTTGCATATTAGCTTTAGAACTATTGAGTGATCTGAAATTTGTCATAACTAATCACCATCCTTCCTAACATTCAATAATTATAGATTTAATAAATATTGAAGTCTAATTTTTTATAAATCACAGTAATATTTTAACCTAATTGAATACTATAATCCTCGTAATTCATTTCCAAACTTTATCTTAATACATACTTCTTAATCATCCTATTAGGTCATTGCCCATACTTACCCAAACAAATCAAAACCCACCAACTTCTATCGTTTAATCTATGTATTTAGCATTTCGTATTAACTGCTTCTAAATGCTCCTCCATCAACGTGGATAACCTGACCAGTCACATAGGTTGAATCATCCGAGGCTAAGAAAACATATGTCGGAGCTAATTCTGCAGGCTGACCAGGTCTCCCTGAGGGATTATCCTTGCCAAACTTACCTACCTCTTCAGCGCTAAAAGAAGATGGAATAAGAGGTGTCCAAATAGGCCCAGGCGCAACAGCATTTACCCTAATATTTCTCGCCACAAGATTCAGCGCCAATGATCTTGTAAAAGACACAACTGCTCCTTTTGTGGATGAATAATCTATTAATGTTTCATGACCCTTGTAAGCAGTTATAGATGTAGTGTTTATTATGCAGCATCCAGGTTTAAAATGCGGCATTACAGCCCTTGTTAAATAGAACATACTGAATATATTGGTTTTAAAGGTCTTATCAAGCTGTTGATCGGTTATATCTTCAATACTATTTTGCGGATATTGAACCGCTGCATTATTTACTAAAATATCTATTTTTCTTAAGTCTGACACGGCCTTGTTAATTGCATTATTACAGAAAGCTACATCCGATATATCTCCTGGTATAAGGAAACACTTTCTATCTTTCCCTTCTATAATACTTTTTGTATATTCAGCATCCTCATGCTCATCACGATAAATAATAGCAATATCAGCCCCTTCCTTAGCGAAAGCTACTGCTATAGCCCTACCTATACCGCTATCACCACCAGTGATTACAGCCACCTTACCATTTAATTTATTTGAACCTATGTAATTAGGGTCATCAAAAATAGGCTTCGGATTCATAATAGCTTCTACTCCAGGCTGTTTATCTTGCTTTTGAGGTTGAACTGATTTTGGATAATTATTAACTTCACTCATTAATCTTACTACCTCCAAAATAATAATTCTTTTTTATACCTTTTATTATGAGTATTTAGCATTAAACTATTCTCGTG
Source organism: Bacillota bacterium (assembly GCA_030706015.1). Classification (GTDB taxonomy): domain Bacteria; phylum Bacillota; class Clostridia; order Clostridiales; family Clostridiaceae; genus JAUZPI01. The sequence goes on along the minus strand of JAUZPI010000016.1, from coordinate 14,969 downwards.
GTTATATTTGTATGTGATACTAACCAAGTATCAATAAAACCATAAAATTCATATCATATATATAACAACTGACCTAATCACGTTATTGAAAACACTTTGTGAAAGGAGAAGAAATGAAATCTAATTTATATGAACTATATATTAAGAACTTTGAGATAAACCTACTAAATTGTAAAGTGCTAGGAAAGGGACACAACGGAATAGTTTATATGCTTCCTGAAGGTAAGGTTATTAAGATTTGTTTTGAGTCTAAAAGCTGTTATAAAGAGTATTTTATTTTGAATAAAGTTAATAATAACAAATATTTCCCTCGAGTTTATGGAATGATGGGAAATTATATGATACGTGATTATGTAGATGGTATAACTTTTAAAGACTATGTAAAAGATCACGGACTAAACAGAGAACTTGCTTTAAAATTAATCTGCCTTTTAGAGGAATTTTACACATTAAATTTCAAGAAAATAGATATACGCTGTAAAGATATAATAATTAAGCCAAATGGTAAATTGATGATTATTGACCCTAAAAAGTTTTTCTCAAAAGAAAGAGATTTTCCAAGACATTTATCTAAAGGGCTTTATAATCTAGGTGTACTTAATTATTTCATGTCTGTTTTAAAAGAAGAAAGGCCTAATTTGTATAAAAAATGGAACGAAAGAATAATAGAATATGTATATACTTGTCTTCAAGATTGCACTTAAATAAAAAAACTTCATGCTTATTTAATAAATAAACATGAAGTTTTTTATCTTACTCATATCTTAAAGCTTCAATTGGGTCTAACTGAGCGGCTTTTTTAGCTGGATAAATTCCAAAGAACAATCCTACTGCAGAAGAAAATAAAATTACTCCTATAACTACAGCAGGTGATATTGAAGGAACTATATTTGCAGCAAAACCAATTAACTCACTAGCTGCAATTCCAAGCAACATACCTATAATGCCACCAATTAATGATATTATCGCTGATTCAGTTAGGAATTGAGTTAATATATTTTTAGTAGTTGCCCCTATAGCCTTTCTTATACCAATTTCTCTTGTTCTTTCAGTAACAGAAACAAGCATTATATTCATAACTCCTATACCGCCTACCAATAGAGAAATAGCGGCTACTGCTGCTACGAAATCAGTAACAATACTTAAAACACTATTTATCTGATCTAATTGTTTGAATAAATTATCTATAGTATATACATTTTTTCCTTTGTTATCATGTCTGCTTTCCAAGATAATCTGTATACCGCTGCTAGCATTATCTATATCCTCTTTGCTGGTTGCAGATGCCATAGCTGAAGAAATCTTAAATTCTCCTGAATATAGATTACTTAAAAATGATATAGGTACATTTACACTCACAGGTCTATCTTTTTGAACAGGCCCTCTCATAGTAGACTTTATAATGCCTATAATTGTAACCTTCTTACTTATTGTATCAGAACCTATCTTAATAGTTTTCCCCACTGCATCTGTGGTTCCAAATAGACTTTGTGCTCCTTGCTCATCAATTATAGCAACAGGTTTTCCTTCCAGCACATCATTCTCATTGTAGAATCTGCCATCAGCTAAATCTGTACTATTAACTTGAAAATAATCTGCATTTCCTCCAGTTATATTTGCATTAAGCTTTGTACTTTCTGAGGAAGCATTTCCTCTCATTTGCGAAATAGGAGTAATATATTTTACAGTATCCACCTTTTCCTTAATTGTTTTAATATCATCCATAGTTAAATAATCAGTAGCCTCAGCCTTTGAACCATCAACTGTTATAGATAAATTGGAAGCTCCAAGCTTTTCAAACTGATCTGTTATAGAATTTTGTCCTCCCTTACCAAGGCTTACAATAGTTATAACCGAGCTTATACCAATTATTATTCCAAGCATAGTTAGAAAGGAACGCATTCTGTTGGCCCTTATGCTATCAATTGCAATTTTAAAACTTTCAATTAAGTTCATGATTTTCCTCCTCTTACATGTATGGTATAACTCTGTTTATAAAACAAGTCTATTTTCAACAGGCTTATCCTCAGTTATTTCTCCATCCTTAAATCTTACAATTCTTTTAGTATATACTGCCACATCTGGCTCATGAGTTACCATTACTATGGTAGCACCTTCATCATTCAATTTCTGAAAAATCTTCAATATCTCCATAGTGGATTTTGTGTCCAAATTTCCTGTTGGCTCATCAGCCATAATTACAGAAGGATTACCAACTATTGCTCTAGCTATTGCTACTCTTTGTTTTTGTCCACCAGAAATTTCATTTGGTCTATGCTTAACCCTATCCTTAAGTCCTACTTTTTCTAGAGCCTCTAAAGCCCTTTGGCGTCTCTCCTTTAATGGTATTCCTGCATACACCATAGGAAGTTCAACATTCTCCAGAATAGTCATTCTTGGCAGAAGGTTAAATGCCTGAAATACGAAACCAATTTCTTTATTTCTAATATAAGCTAATTCATCATCTTTTAAATTTGATATATCCTTTCCATTTATAAGATATTCTCCCGAATCCATTTTATCTAAACATCCCAGGATATTCATAAAAGTTGATTTACCAGAACCTGAAGGTCCCATTATGGATGTAAATTCACTATCCTGTACCTTTAAACTTACTCCTTTTAGTGCTGTAAAATCAATTTCTCCAGTAACATATTTTTTTACTACATTAATTACTTCCAGCATTACTGTAACCTCCTTTTTTAGCTGCAGAGGTATCCTTTACTAAAGTTCCATTATTAATTGTAGCACTTGGATTCAAGATAACTTTATCTCCTGCCTTTAATCCATCTTTAACCTCTACATCTAAATCAGACTGAAGTCCTAAAGTAACCTTCTTTTGAACTGCTTTATTTCCTTCAATTACATAAACATAGCTGCTGCCATCTTTATCAGTTTTTATACTCTCAGCGGAAATTTTAATAACGTCTTTAGATTGACCTACCAAAATATCTATATCCACATCGTAATTAATCTTTAAATTTTCAGGATTGTCTGTTATATCTACATATACTGGTGTTGTTACATCCTGTCCAGAAGAAGATGTTGTATTTACAGCTATAGGATCAACACTTGACACTTTTCCTTTGTAAGTTTTATTACCATATTTTAATGTAGCTTCTTCTCCTGCCTTTAGCTTAAGCATATCATATTTGCTTGCTGATACCTTACCTTCTAGATCATCTAGGTTTTGAACTTCCACTGCTACTTGAGCAGGATTCCCCATTGCCCCTACAGTAGCATTTAATTGAGTAACAGTACCGTCCATATCCGCTACAATTTGGTTTGTATTTTTTGCAAGATTCTCCTTTGCTTGATCTAAGCTGACTTTTGCCAAAGCAATAGCATTATCCGCTTCGCTTAATTTTGTTGAACTAACAGGCTTTAGATTATTTAATTGTGTTTGAATACTGCTTACCTGCTGATTTAATTGTTGTATTTTACTAGCCGCTTGAGAATCATTGCCTTTTTTTAGAACATCTATTTGGTTATTTAAATCAGTTATTTGATTATTTAAATCAGCAATCTTATTATTTGTATCTGTGTTCTGATCTAGTAAATCCTGTTTTTGCAGCACCGAATTATCATATTGAAGCTGTGCTTGTTTAACATTATTATTTAAATCCTGCACTTCGTAGGTTACTAAAACATCGCCTTTTTTAACCTTATCTCCTAATTTCACATTTACACTAGTAACCTTAGCTTGTATTCCATAATACTGAGCTTTATCCTTAGAGAGTATTACAGCCGTTGTTGATAAATAAGCATTAATATCTCCCTTTGTTACAGTGGATGATTTTACACTAACAAATTTCTTCCTATTTGCATTAACCATTCCTAATCCAACTATTCCACCAATAACTACAACCGATATAATAATTGTTAATATCCTCTTTTTCATCTTTTACCCTCCACGTTCTTCGTAATTAAGTTTAATTATACAACAAATTTCTTAAATTGCTCTAAATCAGATATTAAATTTTTATTAATTTCCAATAACCTGCTAATACTAAAAAACCATGATTGCTCTGTGAATCATGGTTTTTTTACGTTTTCTATTTCATACCATATCTATCAAAGTGTATTTTATTATATGGTAGGTCCTTCTCCTCATAGGCTTCTTTATGTTCTCCTGGATATCCAACTGCCAAAATGCATTCCACACCGTACTTTTGTGGTATATCCAGCAATGATTTTATATAGTCCTCCGCCTTTTTTTCACTATTATGCATTCTTTCTCTAATCTGAATCCAACAGGAACCAAGTCCCATGGAATGTGCAGTAATTTGAGCAATTATAGCCGCAATAGAAGTATCTTCAATCCAAACATCGCAAACTTCTTTATCTGCAACCACCACGATTGCTAGTGGAGCACCCTTTAGAAATTGACTGCCATATTCTTTGCTGTCCGCTAATTTTAAAATCAGCTCTTTATCGGTAACAGCAATAAATTCCCAAGGTCTTCTTGATCTAGAAGAAGGAGATAAAAGGGCCGCTTTTAAAAGTGTGTCTATCTTCTCTTCTTCAACTTTTCTATCCTGAAATTTTCTTATACTTCTTCTGGTTTTCAATAATTCAAGCATCTTTATTTCCTCCATACATTGTTACATATTAAAAATCCCATTGCCAAGCATTATATCAAGTTCATTTGCATGCAGAGGTTTACTAAATATATATCCCTGCACAATATCGCATCCTTTTTGTCTGAGTACTTCCAATTGATCTCTTGTTTCTATGCCTTCTGCCACTACTTCAATACCCATTTTATGTGCCATCTGAATTATACCATCCACAATAGCGCCTTGAGTTTCATTAAAACATATATCATCAATAAATGATTTATCTATCTTCAATGTATCAATAGGAATTGTTCTTAAATAATTCAGCGAAGAATACCCTGTTCCAAAGTCATCTAATGCAATTCTAACACCAAATTTTCTTAATTCATTTAAAATCTCAACGTTAGATTCTAGTGATTCCATCAATATACTTTCTGTAATCTCAATTTCCACTAACTGAGGTGGTATTCCTAATTCACTTATATAATTTTTAACTTTCTCAACAAAATCAAGCTGCTGTATTTGTCTAGAAGAAACATTTATTGAAATACGCCTGGAATCATATCCTTTATTCATCCATTTCATGTTTTGCCAGCAGGCAATTTTCATAACCCATTCACCTATAGGTATAATTAAACCTGTCTTTTCAGAAACAGGAATAAATTCTCCAGGTGAAACAAAGCCCAACTCATCATTTTTTAATCTAACAAGAGCTTCATTACCTACAATTCTACCCGTTTTAATTTCTACCTGAGGCTGATACTGTAAGTACAATTCATTGTTAGGTATGGCAGTTCTCAGTGCTTTTTCGATTATCATATTTCTCATTAGTCCTTTTGACATTTCAGCATTGTAAAATTGGTACATATTTTTACCCTTTTCTTTTGCCTTATACATTGCAGTATCTGCATTTTTTAAAATTATACTTTTATCCAGGCCATCATCCGGAAATATAGATATACCGATACTACCTGTAATGAATATTTGTTTTCCAGCTAAATCAAAAGAGGTTTCAAATATTTTTAGCAAACCTTTTGCTAATTGGATAATCTCCATTTTATCAACAACATCTTTTCTTAAAATAAGAAACTCATCTCCCCCAAACCTGCATATTGCATCCTTACCGTCAGCTAGTTTAATAAGTTTATTACTTATTGCTTTTAAAAGCATATCTCCAACATCATGTCCTAAGGAATCATTAATCTTCTTAAAATCATCCAAATCAATAAAGAGTACTGCGCCTTTTTTATAATTTCTTCTGCAACTCTTTATTGCTTCGTCAAGTTGATAAAAAAACGTAGTTCTGTTTGGTATTCCAGTTAATGGGTCGTAATAAGCTAACTCTCTTACTTTTTCTTCCGCAGACTTAGTAATGGTAATATCTGATATAGAACCAGAAAACTTCAAGGATTCACCTTTTGAATTTCCTAAAAGTTTTCCCCTATTCAAAATCCATTTTACTTCACCTGAAGCTGTGATTATTTTAAATTCACTTCTGTAAGCAGAAGTCTTTTTATTTAAATGATTCCTTATATCCTTAAGCATTGTTTCTTGAAACTCAGGCAGAACAGCCATTTTTATTAAATTTAAAATATCAATGTCCTTAATAGAATATCCTGTTATCTCGTACCACTTATCTGAAGCGAAAAATTTATTAGTTCTCAAGTCCCATTCCCAAACTGCATCGTTTATTCCATCAAGAGCTTGTTTATATCTTTCCTCGCTTAAGGTTAATGCCTCTTGACTTTCAACAAGCTCATCATATTGAGCTCGAAGCTCTTCCTCAGTAGCGGATAACTCCTCATAAACAGCTGACAGTTCTTCATAGCTTAAATTAAGTTTTTGTATCATGATGTTAAAGTCACTGGATAATTGCCCCAGCTCATCTTTTGATTGGTGGTCACAAATTGATGTTAGATCACCTTGCGCAGCTTTATTCATTGTGTTAATCAGTTTTTCAATTGGACCAGTTATGGATTTTGCTGAAATTATGCTAATTGTTATGGCTAGCAAAAGCATAATAATTGTTACCCCAATAATTAAATAAAGCTCATGCATAGCAGGTAAATTTATTTCATCCACATCTTGAACAACAGCTAATGTCCAATTAACTTCAGGAATTGTACTGTACCCTATGTATTTATCTTTGCCATAATAATTATATGAACTCATTTGAACAGCATCATTCTTAGAATCCTTAGAGGTGTTTATAATATTAAGTAATTTGGTATTATCAACAGGGGTTCCTATTTTATTTTTGTCAGGATGGGCAACTAATTGTCCCTGATAATCTACTATATAAGCATATCCGCTGTCACCAATGCTTAGCTTTGAAATGAACTTTTCAAAATACTCAGCCTTTATACAATTACCAAACACACCAATTATATTGCCATTTTCATCTCTAATAGGTGCAGCTGCCGCAATTATTAATTTGCCATCTACCTTTGAACGCAAGGTACTGCTAATAGCCAATTTACCACTTAAAGCATCCATAAAGTATTGTCTGTCATTAATTTTTAATATCTTGCCTGTACCATCGCTATCTGAAACAATATTACCATTTACATCTGCAATGAATGAATATTGTATCTCGTCCAATTTATTCACTCTTTCCTTTAGTGACTTATGCATATTTAAAGCTTCTGTTGAGTAAGTGGACATATTATTTTTCATTCTATCTTCTAGTAATTCTATTACACTAGCCTTTTGTGCAGAAAGCTCTGCCTCTTTTTTTTCCTCATTTATTAATTCAATTAATCCAGTACTTTCTGCTTTAGTTATTTGATATATATTTTCCTTACTGCATTTTACAAGTGAATCTGATGTAAACCTATATATCAAAATACTTAATAATATTAATGGTATTGAAATTAAAATAATTATCATTAAAGGCAATTTTCTTTTAATAAGCATACTAACCTCCAACTAATTTTATCTTCAATAGTAAAAACTATGTAATAAGTATACCACACAAATATAAAAATTTGTCATATTACAATAATTCTAACAACAAAAACATTTCATTTCATTTAATAAAATAAAAAAAGTGGTTTGAAAGAATTACCACTCTAGTGTTAATTTCTCTAAACCCCTTCTTATCACCTTATTTATATTTAAAATCTACATTTTACTTACAGATTAAGTACATAGTAGGATAAGGCCTTTTGCACATTATAGATTACTTTATCTTTAAATTGTTTAATTATAGGTTCTTGATTTCCTGCTACCCAAACACGTAATTCTGCATCAAAATCAAAGTGACCTGCTGTCTCAATACTGAAATGAGTAATGCTTTTATACGGTATTGAATGATACTCTATCTTTTTACCAGTCATCCCCTGCTTATCAATAAGCAGCAATCTCTTGTTAGTAAAAACGTATGAATCTCTTATAACCACATATGCCCTTTGAACCTCTTCACCATCCGTGAGTATTATCTGAAGTTCTTCTTCTATTTTATCGATGTCAACCTCAGTGGCATTTCCTAGGAGTCCATCAAAAAATCCCATTACTTTACCTCCAATTTACTAATAATCTTTATTATTTTATTATTTTATACTTACTAAATCAATATATATTCAGTTTCTTTTAAAAATTATCCAAAACGTTAAAGTAAACGTTTTGCAAACAATTTTAAACAATTACATTTTATTTAAATATACTGAGATTTTATGTTAACTTTTATATAAAAATGTTTTTTTTAAGTAATAAAAAGTTTTTTATCGAATATATTGATACAAAGTTTAATTGATTATATAATTAGAATCAAATCCATATCAAATATTTACATTTGATATTTTTTATGGAATTTGAACAATTTAATATTTTAGGAGGATAATTATGAATAGTTTTGGAAGAATATTCAGATGTACAACCTTTGGAGAATCACACGGTGAAGCTATAGGTTGCGTCATCGACGGCTGCCCTGCCGGTTTAGAATTACACATTTCTGACATCGAAAACGAACTTGTAAGAGATATACCTGACAAGCTTCTTGGGACACCAAGAAAAGAATTAAATGAAGTAAAAATCTTATCTGGTATTTTTAATAACAAAACTCTTGGAACGCCAATCTGTATCTTGATACCAAACGGAAATCATAAAAGTAATGACTACAAACTGATGGAGAACTGCTACAGGCCAGGACATGCCGAATACACCTATCACGAAAGATATGGTATTTACCACCCTTACGGAGGAGGAAGAGCTTCTGGCAGAGAATGCATTGCAAGGTTAGCAGCTGGTGCAGTAGCCAAAAAGATTTTGTCTCAAAAAAACATTTACTTTGAAAGTAAAATTGATGAATTAGCTGGAGAAAGGTGCGTCTCTCATATAAGCGAAAAACTAGCACAAGAAACATGTTTAAGAATTTCAGAAGAGACTGGCGATTCTACAGGGGGAATTATTTCTTTAATAATCAAAGGAGTTCCAGCTGGTGTAGGCAGTCCGGTATTTGGAAAGTTAAATGCATTAATTATGTATGCTTTAAGTACCATAGGAGGCGTTAAAGGTGTTGAAAATGGTTTAGGATTCGACGCTTCAAGGCTGACAGGCAGCTCATATAATGATGAATTTGGAATAATAGATGACGAAATTCAACCATTAACTAACAATGCAGGAGGAGTACTTGGAGGCATTAGCACCGGTCAAAATCTAACATTCAGAATAGCAGTAAAACCTACCCCATCCATTCCAATCCCACAAAAATCTGTAAATTGGCAAACCAAAGAAGAATTTTCATTAGAACTTAATGGTCGTTTTGATAAAAACTTCACACCTAGAGTAGCACCAGTAGCAGAAGCTATGGCATCTCTAGTGCTGATAGATGAAATGATAGCAGCGGGCATGATAAATCCAACTAGAATAGGCGAGGTAAACTAAAGTGAAAAGAAAAAGACTTTTATTAGCCAGCATCATTATAGGTGTTCTATTTCTTATTATAGGAATATTTAATGGAGATTTAAAACTTATTACCAAAACCGCAACCTATGGTAACTTTGATGTACCTGGCACCCAAAGCTGGGTAATGAAGCTTCGTCCTGGTATAGATGATTATGCTTCAAAGGTAGTTTATGGCAAACTCAATTATGGACCGCTAAAAGCAATAATATCATTATTTATTTTCATGCTTTTAATATCAATTATTAGAAACAAAAGAGATATTATTTGGAGGAAACTAAGCCAGTGGACATTTTTCGTTATTGCTAGATTAGGCGTACTAAGAGTTTCAGGAATCTGTCCAGTTAAAAGAACTCAACTCACTTCCTTTCCATTCTTAAACTGTCAAGCTTGCGAAATGGCTACTGGAGGCTGTCCTATCGGCATGATACAGTGGTCATTGATAAACAAAAGATTTCCATTTTACGTACTTGGAATTGTGATGCTATTCGGAACACTTTTAGGCAGAGCCATATGCGGCTGGATGTGTCCTTTTGGTTTTTTCGTAGATGCACTGGATAGATTTATATATATCCGAAAGCTAAAATCCATTATTAAACCTTGGAAACAATTAAATTTTGTTAAATATGCTGTACTAATCTTTATATTTACTTCTTTTCTTTGGGTTGCTCCAATATTTTGTATATACATTTGTCAAAGCGCCAATATTTACGGCCTTCTCCCATACTATCTTACAACTGGTTTAGAGGGCTATAAGCAAATGCTTTTTTCATCAGGCTGGATCCATACTATTTTTTTCTTTCATATGATATCAATGTTTATACTTATACTCGGAATTATTCTATTAGGAGGACGCTGGTTCTGCAGATATTTATGTCCTCTAGGAGCAGTGTACGGACTATTTAATTATGTTTCTCCTATAGCAGTTACTCATGATAAAGACAAATGTACTCATTGTAATAAGTGTATAAAACAATGTCCTATGAATGTGGATTTAGAACGAGGCTCCTTTTTAGATGTAACCGGATGCATTAAATGCGGAAAATGTATAAAGGCATGTAATGTAAATGCACGACAATTAGTTATTTTAGGGTTAGGAGAGAATACTATTATGTTAAAGAATAAAATCATCCAATTTGTGCTTAGATTTAAAACCATGAATGTAAAGAAGACTGCAAAGTACGCTAAGAAAAATACAGATTTTTACCAAAAATATTATAAAAATTATGACACAAATAATTTTAGTGGACTACCTCTTCTCACCAAATATGATTTAATAGGAGTTAGTCCCTATGAATTGTTAAATAAAAAATTTCAAAAAGAAGTAGTTCATTATGGTGAAACCTCTGGAAGCAGCGGTGCACCTACACCTGCTTTTTTTACAAAAAATGAAATCCTGTCTCTAGTAAGCTTTGTAAGTGCCTTTAGCCCATATTCAAACATATTAAAAAATACTGCAAAAGAAAACAGAACTGCTGTTAATGTATTAACCTTCGGATACACCATTGCAGGGTTTTCCTTCGGAACTCTTTTACAAAAGTTTGGCTTTATGGTTGCCCAACTTGGTTCACGAAGTACCATAGCCTTACCAGAAAGAAATGCTAAAACAATTATAAAGCTAACACCCAGCACAATATGTTCCACACCTTTAGACTTTATGAGTTTTATGGAGATTATTAGATTGGATTTTCCTGAAAAATATACTAAAGTAAAAAACAATCTAAAAATACTCTTATCTACCGCAGAACCCTGTTCCGTATCAAGACAAAAACAAATCGAGAAACACTTTGGTATTCATCATATCAACACCTATGCCTCTGTTGACGGCTTCGCCTCAATTGCCTGCCCCTGTGGAGAAAAACACATATTAGATAAATTGCATCATATTGAGCTCTATGATAAAGATATGAATTATATAGGTTCAAAAGGAACTGGAAGACTTTCTTATACTACCCTAATGAAAAAATCTACTCCAATGGTTAAGTATCTTTTAGACGACTTAGTTACTATACATGATTCCAATTGCCCTTATGGCTACAAGAAATCCATCAAACCTCATGGAAGATATGAATTATCTATTGATATGAACAATAAGATATGGGGTAACCTTGATTTTGAGGAGATCATTTATAGCTTTGGATTATTTATGGATTATTCCTTAACTATAGAAGAATCAGAAATAAACTTAACACTTGAAGAATACCCCTCTGCCAAAGACGATTATAACATATTTGGTCTAAAGAAAAGATTAGAAGATGACACTAATCTAAAATGTAATATTAAATTAGTGTCCTTTGGCAAACTTACTGAATTTAGAAAGGTAAGAGAAGCAAAATCCATAGTTAAAGTAATAGATAATAGAGAAAGCTCGCGCCAATCTATTCCAGATATACTTTAACGCTTTTATAGCTGTCATATTGGCAGCTATTTTTTATTTGAAAAATCACTCCCTCTATACCACAAATGTCACGTGTTTCTATAAGTTTAAATTTTACTAAATACTGAAATTCTGTGACATACTAAATAAGCATATATTTCTAAAAACTATACGAGGCGAAAAAAATGAGCTATATTATATTTGATTTAGAATTTAACCAGGACTATAATTTTGTAAAAGATGATGACTATAAAAAAGCTACTAACTGCCCCTTTGAAATAATTCAAATTGGTGCAGTAAAGCTTGACGAAAATCTAAAAATACTATCCTGCTTTTGCGAACTAGTTAAACCTAAAATATATAATAACATTCATCCTTTTGTTAAAAAAATTACAGGTATACGAATGAGTCAGCTCAGATCAGCCAAACCCTTTAGAGAGGTATACAAAGAATTTATTGAGTTTATAACAAGTGACAGAACCATTCTATGTGTATGGGGTATGACAGATTTAAAGGAGTTATTTAGAAATGTACAATATCACAAATTAAATTCATTCTTAATTCCAAGAGAATATATAAATGTACAATTTTATGCTTCTAAACTTCTTAATTGTCCCCAAGGTACCAATATTGGTCTCCGAAATTCTGTTGAGTTATTTAATATACCTATGACTAATACTTTTCATAATGCTTTAAATGATTCTATATATACCGCTGAAGTTTTTAAGATTGTATACAATGAAAATATAAAACCTAAGCTATATATTCCAAATAGTACAGTTAATTCAACAAGACAAAATGAAGAGAAACAGGAAGTAGACACCTATAGCCTAATTAAACAGTTTGAAAAAATGTTCAAAAGAGAAATGAGTCAAGAGGAGCAATCTATAATTAAGCTAGCTTATATGATGGGTAGAACTAATCAGTTCTTAATTAAAGGCAGTTCTAAAAAACTATGATAAAGACCTATATAAAATAGACAGAGTTGGAGATGTTGCATCCCCAATCCTGCCTATCTTATATTCACAGACAAATATACTTGATCTTCATTTATGCTTACATCTTTTATATTTATACCCTTTAAATTATCTGAAAGCAATTTATTTATATTAATTACAACCCTATTTTTATCAATGTTAAAATAATTTTCTTCTTCCTGCTTACTTATCAATTCTTTTGCTAACGACATTAGGATTTTCACACCATCACCGGAAATCAAATTGAAATACATTTTGCCCTTTTCATACTTTCTAAATACAAGCAGCACCTTTGCAGATGGTAAGAACTGTGAAATACCAATAGTTAATTCTAATTGATTTTTGTTAATTACATTTATATTTCTTATCCTTTGTCTGTCATAATCTGCATTCTTCTCTACTAGAATTACAAACTCCCTCATAGAAATATTAATTTGCGCCATAATAAAACTCCTTATAGAATACCTATATACAAATTAATTATATTTTTGTATTCTAATAATATTATAGATATTTTTTAATTAAATGCATCTCATAGATAATTCATTAATGAGATTTCTATAAATAACAATAAAATCACTTAAACGTTTTCAATGTCTAACGATAATATAATTATAAATTACAAATGAGGGATGCCATATGAATACAAAATCATTTATTAATATAAAAAATTCTAAGCATATTATATTTATAATTCTGGGCTGTTTACTTTCAGCAATTGGTATAAATATGTTTATTATCAACGCAAAACTTTTTAGCGGCGGAGTGTCTGGTATAGCGATTTTTATACAATACCTAGCGAAAATTCCTACTGGTTATACCATAGCAATTGCTAATATACCACTTCTTGCCTTAAGCTACAAAAAGCTAAATATACGTTTTACGGTTTTCTCTATACTAGGTACTCTTTGCTACTCCTTCTTTTTAATAATAACAAAAGACTTGAAAAACATTCTGCATCTTAATGATATGTTATTGTTATGTATTTATGGCGGTATGTTAAATGGTGCTGGTATTGGCCTTACCTATGCAAATCATGGTTCTATGGGTGGTTTTAATATTATTGCAATGTTAGTTAAGAAAAAATTCGATAATTTTGACGTTGGTCAAATTAACTTTGCCGCCAACCTTATTATAGTATTCATAGCAGCATTGCTTAACGGAATTCCTACTGCTTTATATACCATAATCTCTATGTTAGTTACCGCTTTTGTAACAGATAAAATTATCCACGGTTTATCAAGAAAGAAACTACTTTTCATTATCACCGACAAGGAAAGGGAGGTTTGCGAATATATAACAACCTATATGCACAGGGGGGCTACTATACTAAACGGACAAACACTGTCTGGCAAGGAAAGGAAAGTATTGTATTGTGTTGTTCATCTATCCCGATTACCAGAGTTTAAGCTCTCCGTACAGAACATAGATAAGGATGCTCTCATATCAGTAATCGATGCTTCAGAGGTGGATGGTAAAGGTTTCAATTCAAGCATATTATAAATATACATTAGCTTTACATTTTCACGAAAGATTATTTACTAATTTGGCAATAATAGTAGTATCAAATTAATACTCGCATAAACATAAGGGAGGACTATATATGCCTTACAAGAGACTTATCGAAAGGTTAGATGAAGAAAGAATTGAAGCTGACGAACGAGTGCAAAGAGTAAGAGAATTGTACAGAAAAGGGGAAATCGATTCAGATATGTATGATCTATACATGGAAATACTTGAAGAAAGCTTAGTAAAATAGTAAGAGGTCTTGCTAAAAACAAGACCTCTTATTTATTATTGTGCTACAGAGTAGATGTAGTTAGCTGAGTTGTTGCTATCCCAAGTACCTGCATTATTTTTAAATGCCATATCAAGCTCGTAGCTGCCTGATGGTAATGTTATAGTTGCAGACCATCTTCCATCTGCTTGCTTAGTCATTGTTACATCTGTAGGACTTACCCAGCTATTATATCCCCAATGTAATGTCATTGAAGTTGCTGAAGAAGCTAAAGTTCCATTATAGTATACTGTTGTTGTCTTTGTAGCCACTGGTGCTGGACTTACTTGTACTGGTACTGATGATGACCATACTTGTAAATGCCAATCCTTGCTGCTGTTATTATCCCAGTTAGTTCCATCTGTGAAGTCAAAATC